>JADFKG010000090.1 GCA_022565075.1 Chloroflexota bacterium
GCCGGCGTGCGGCCGCGCGGGCGCGTGCCCTTGATCGGGCACGTCTCGATGCGGCGGCTGAGCGGGTCGAGCCTCAAGAAGCGCTCGGGTGAGGCGCTGAGGATGTCGGCCTCGGGCAGCCGCAGGAAAGCGGCGAAGGGCGCCGGGTTGTCCTCGCGCAGGCGCAAGTAGGCGTCGAAGGTGTCGCCGGGCAGCGGGACGCTGAAGCGCTGCGAGAGGTTGACCTGGTAGATGTCGCCGGCGCGGATGTAGTCGAGTGCTCGCTCGACGGCGGCCTCGTAGCCCTTCCGCGTGAAGTTCGATGGTGGCGGACCGGCCGTGTCATCGAGCGGGCTGTGCCGAGGCGCTGCGCTGGCTTCGACAGATAGCGGGCGTGGGTCGAAGCGCTCGATGCGCTCGTAGAACGCCAGGTGGCACTCTGGCTGGCCAAGCTCGTCGACCGCTGTCTCTGGCAGGCGCTCGACGTGACGCTTGAGGTCGTACGCCAGATAGCCGGCTGCCCCACCGGATCGTCCGCGGTGCTGGCGGAGCAGATCGCGCAGCACGGTGAACGGGCTTGCGGTGAAGCGGTCCGTCGAGCCGCGCGTCCAGAGCTCCACCGTTTCGCCGAACGAGCGAAGCACGAGAAACGGCTCGGCGCCGTAGTATGACGCCTCGTCCGGGGCCCGGCCCGTGAGGGCGGTGTCCAGCCAGAACCCGTAGGGCGCGGCGCAGATCGTGCGCAGGTCGCGAAGGGCGGGTGTCACGCCTTGATTGTAAGCGTTAAGATGTGCCCGATCATGGGGACCGACAGCATGCACAGACGCCGCAAGAGCGTAACCGCCCTGGCGGAAAGACGAATCGATGGCTGACGGCACGACCGACACGAACGAAGCCTGGGTCGACCTCTCCCACGTGGGCGATCTCTACTCAGCGATGCGCGCGTCCGAAACGCGGCATCCGTACGACTTCGGCTTCATGCCGGCGATGGCGCGCCTGATCGCGGCGCACGGCCGCATCGGGCCGGCGTTCAGCGCTCTGTTCTCGCAGATCATGTTCTCGCCGGACGGAAAGCTCACGCGCCGCGAACGGGAGATGGTCGCGGCGGTGGCGGCATCGGCGCAGGACTGCATGTACTGAACGCAATCTCACGCAGAGTTTCTGCGTGTCGAGGGCGGATCGCGAGAGCTGGCGGAGGCGATCAAGGACCAGCGCTGGCGCGAACTGGACCTGACGGAGCGCGAGCGGGCGCTCTGTGCGGTCGCGGAGAAGATGAGCGCGACGCCGACGCGCATGGTGCCGGAGGACTGGCGACCGCTGCGCGATCTGGGCTTCAGCGATCAGGATTGCCTCGAGGTGGGGCACATCGTCGGCATCTTCAACTACCTGACGCGGATGGCCGACGGGTTCGGCCTGCAACTCGATCCGGAAACGGGTCACGCTTCGGAGTCTGGCGAAGCGCTGCTGCGGCCGCCCAACGGGCCCGCCGGGAACGCCTGAGCGTTAGGCGTTCGCCAGGGCTGCGACTACGCGGTCCGGATAGTTTGAGCAGATGCCGTCGACGCCCTGCGCGATGAGCCTGGCGATCTGATCCGGCTGGTCCGCCGTCCAGGAGTAGAGGGCGAGGCCGCTGCGCCGGCAGTCCTCGGTAATCCGCTCGTCGATGCCGAGGAAGATGACGCTGACGCCCTGGGCGCCGATGCTCAGGGCGCGCTCGCGCATCGCAGGCCAGTTGGCGACGCCTTCCGCTGAGACGAGCAGCGCGCAAGGGATTCGCGGATCGGCGGCGCGCATGCCTTCGAGCGCCTTCGGCAAGAACGACCAGCTCATCACGTTGCCGACGGCTCCCGCGTCGGTGACCACGCGGGAGACCCGCTCTTCGATGCCCGGCTGCTTGATCTCCATCACGAGCAGCACCTTGCCCTTCGTGACGTCGAGCACTTCGGCCAGCGTCGGCACCGGCTCGCCGCCGGCGTCGAGCGCGCGCAGCTGATCTAGAGTGAGGTCCGCGACGGCGCCTTCGCCGTCGGTTGTGCGGTCAACGGTGGAGTCGTGCATGAGAACCGGCACGCCGTCTGAGCTGGCCTGGACGTCGATCTCGATCGCCTCGGCACCCAGTGCGATCGCGGTGCGGACGCCCTGCAGAGTGTTCTCTGGCGCGTGGCCACCGCAGGCGGCGTGAGAGATAACGAGCGGACGCATGCCCGGAGTATAGGCGACGGCGATTTGCGGGCGGAAGCGGCGCTAAGCAGCTTCTGGTGTGCCCAGCGGGCCCGTGGGGGAGGCGCTCATCATCTCGGAGCGCTTGGCCTCGACTTCCGTCGCCAGCTCGCGGGCGACCAGGGACAGCTCGAAGCGGTGAGGCGACGTGGCCATCTTGCTCGGCTCGGTCTCGGCGAGGCGAGAGTAGATACTCTGCGCCATGAAGCGGATGGCGACGCGCCAGTCAAGTGCGGGCTCGGACTTGGCGTCCACGCCGTAGTCGCGGCAGTAGATGGCGCAGGCGCGTTCGATCTCTGAGTCCAGGCGTTGGGCGAGGACGTGATGAGTGGTCGCGGCGACTGCCGGGTCTTCCTGCGGAAAGACGAACGAAAGCGCGTGCTTGATGGCGCCGACGACCGAATAGTCTGGTTCGTGCGAGTCCATCTGGACGTTGAGGCGCCTCTGTTGCGCGAGGAACAGCGACAGGACGTAGACCTCGTGTGAGTTGACCGGCAGCCCGCGCGGCAGCACGCGGATCGCGGATTCGGCCCAGGCGCGCACCCGCTTGTCGAGCTCTTCTCCCTGGCGCTGGGCGCGCCGGAGCTGCTGCTCGTTCTCGGGAACGTAGAGCCCGTCGAGGGGATCCAGGCTGGTCGCATCGTCGGATCTAGTTTCTGTCACTCAGTGCTCCTCAGTAGGTATGACGGTGAGGCGCTCGGGAGCCGTTACCCGACAATCAAGGGTGGCCGGTTAATGTTGCGTAGAGGCCCGGAGGCTTATCGGTAAAGTGGTCGTGCGATAGAATTGGCGACCAGCCGACGCGGGCGTCCGCGACGATCCAAGGAGCAATTCGAGATGGCCGATGATCTGCGCTTTCCCGACGGTTTCCTCTGGGGGACGGCCACGTCCTCACACCAGGTAGAAGGAAACAACAAGAACAACCAGTGGTGGGCCTGGGAGCAGGCCGGTGGGAACATCAAGGACGGCACCGTGTCCGGCATCGCCTGCGACCATTACAACCGTTTCGCCGAGGACTTCCGGATGAGCCGCGAGTGGGGCCACAACGCCCACCGCTTCTCGATCGAATGGAGCCGCATCGAGCCCGAAGAGGGCCGCTGGGACGAGAAGGAGGTCGAGCACTACCGCCGGGTGCTGGAATCGCTGCACGAGAACGGCCTCGTCCCGTTCGTCACGCTGCACCACTTCACGAACCCGATCTGGTTCGAAGAGATGGGGGGCTGGACGAACGCACGCGCGCCGGAGCTTCTGGGCCGCTTTGCCGGGTACATGGCAGAGCAGCTTGGCGATGCGGTGCCTTACTGGCTGACGATCAACGAGCCGCCGGTCCTGCCGGCTGCCAGCTACATCGCCGGCGTGCACCCGCCCGCGAAGCGCGATTTCGGGCTGGCGATGCAGGCCGCGCGCCACATCCTGATGTCGCTCGGCACGATGCACAACGCGATCCGCGAAAAGGCGCCGCACGACCCGAAGATCGGCCCCGTGATCAACATGACCTACGCCATGCCGGCCAGCGATTCGGAAGAGGACAAGGCGGCGGCGAAGCTGATGGACCAGTACTGGAACGCCTTCTGGCTGGACGGCATCCGGGACGGCGTGATCGGGGCGCCGGCCGGACAGGGCGAGGAAGTGCCGGGGCTGAAGGGCGCCTGGGACATCGTCGGCCTCAACTACTACTCGCGCTCGGTCGTCGCGGCGGGCCGGGGCGTCATGGGCCTGCGCCAGGTAGCGCCGCCGCCGGAGGCCGAGACGAGCACGATGGGCTGGGAAGTCTACCCGGAAGGCTTCTACCAGAGCATGATGCGCCTCAAAGACTATGGCGTGCCTGTGTACATTACGGAGAACGGCATCGGCACTGACGATGACGAGCAGCGCATCAGCTACCTGGTGCGCCACTTCAAGCAGATCCACCGGGCGATCGAGGACGGCGTCGACATCCGCAGCTACCTGCACTGGTGCCAGCAGGACAACTTCGAGTGGGCGGAGGGCTACCGCCAGAAGTTTGGCCTCTTCGCCACGGAGGAGGGCACGCTGAACCGCATCCCGAAGGGGAGTGCGCGATTCTTCAAGGACGTTGCGGTGAACAACCGCGTGCCGGGCGAGCTTGCCGAGAAGTATTCGGGGAAGTGGCTCGGATGAGAGCCTGGCTCCTTCTCGCGGTCGTTCTTGCAGTCGCCGTGGTGGCGTGCGGTGGCGATGATGACGACGGTGGTGGCAGCGCTTCGCTGACGCCGGCGGCGACCGGGCCGATCGTCTTCACGAGCGATGCGTTTTCGTCGGGCGCAGAGATCCCCGCCGGCTTCACCTGTGACGGTGACAACATCTCGCCGCCTCTCGTGTGGAGCCGGTTGCCGGCGGGCACTGAGTCGCTGGCGCTGACGATGGACGATCTGGACGCCGACGGCTATGTCCATTGGGTGATGTACAACATACCGCCGGACTCCATGGGGCTGGGTGCGGACACCTTACCGGACGAGGTGCTGGATGACGGCTCCTTCCAGGGAGTGAACAGCCGCGGCGAGATCGGCTACACGGGGCCGTGCCCTCCCGGCGGCGAGCATCAGTACGTCTTCCGCATCTACGCGCTGGACGCCGAGGTCGATCTCGAGGCTGGGGCGACGTTGGCCGAAGTGGAAGCGGCGATCGAGGACCACGTGCTGGCGTTGAGTGAGCTCGTCGGCACGTACAGCCGCTAAGCCGGGCGCGCCGGTGGTGCTGCGGCTTCGCGGCTAGCTCTGCCTACCGGACGAAGCGTAAAGCTGAGATCCGTCAAGAGCAGCGCTCGTTCGTCCAGATGCTGCTACTGCCGCCGGCGGAGCTCAACGCATCGTCATCGGGGTCGCTCTGCGCTATTTAATCAGGCGAACCGAGTTTATCGATCCGCCATCATCGTAGGCTCCGAGCAGTCCCAAAACGTTTGCGTTGGCCTGCACATATTTGCCGATTAGGTCGCACGAGTTACCCTGGCCGGGGCCGGAGCAGGTGTAGCTCTCGATGAAGAACAACGCGAATTCCTGGACGGTCACGGTGCAACTGCCGTTGCAGAGGGTATCGATCACCGGCACGAGTATCAATTGGTAGCTTGCTGCCGAAGGGTTCGTGAACTTGTTGCAGATCGCGGCGATTGACAGCCTGGACGGGTCACCTGCGCTTGGCGGGAACACCTCGTCATAGGTGTCGCAATCGTCTGACGTGTTGGCGAAGATCCAGTCGAGCGCGCTAACCGTCTTACCGACCATGTTGCCGGGCTGAGTCGTGACTTCGCTTGCGCAGTTGGCCGTCTCCGACCCAACAGAGCACAGCCACTGCTCGCTTCCCAGCATGAGGTTCTCCTCGTACTCCGACGATCCTGTCCCATCAAGCGCCAGGGGCAAGAAGTTTCCATCGCTGCTGTTTTGTGCGTTGTACTTGAGAGTCGCTGTGTCCCCCTGGCTCAGGCCGTCGAACACGGCTTGTTCGACGGCAAGCGGGGCCAGCAACGCTACGCCGACGACTCCGCCGGTGGCGGCCGTGGCGCTCACGTTCACGGTGCCGGAGGACAGGCCGAGCACCGGGGCAAATGCGAAGTCGACATCGCGAGACAGTGCCACTTCGATCGTGTCGTTAGTGGCGTACGTGCTCGAGACTGTGATTGCGCTGATTTCGTCTGCAGAGAACCCGTTCAGTGCTGCGTATGCCGTTGCGTCGGCGATGGCGGCGTCTGGATCGTTCGGCAGCATCTGTGCGCCGGCAAGGGCGGCCGCGTCGGCGGCGTTCTGTGCACTGCGTCTGTCTAGTGCCATCATCCCGATGTCAAACGTCAGTGCGAGGAACCCTATCAACACGGTCAGCGCCAGCGCGAAGAGCACGATGGTTTGCCCTGATTCTGAGGATCGGTTCTGGCTATGCGTGATCATCGAGATTCCTCGCTCCCTGTTTGCCACGGCGTCGACTTAAAGCCTGTGCCCAAAGGGGGTAACAGCTTGTCATAAGGGTTCGACGCCCCTGCATGTGCGAGCGTTTCGCCTCAGAGAGAGGATCGAGTGAAGAATCGGTGAACGCCGGAAGCGGACAGAGCGGCTATAGATCGTCGTCGAGACCGGCCGCTTCGGCGATCGCCTGTTTCAGCGACTCGCTCAGTTCGAGGTGCCCTCCCGGGGCAACCTTGGCGTTGGCGACGTGGCCGTGGTGCATCGTACCGACGAAGCGCTTCTGATAGACGCTGAGGAAGGCCCGGACGGCGGTTGGGTCGAACTGTGTTCCGCTGTTGCGGAGGACTTCCGCCAGCGCCTCCTCTGCGGGCATGGCGCTGCGGTAGGCGCGGTCTGAAGTCATGGCGTCGAAGGCGTCGGCGATCATAAAGATGCGCGCGCCCAGCGGGATCTCTTCGCCGGCGAGGCCGCGCGGGTACCCCCCGCCGTCGTAGCGCTCATGGTGGCTGATGACGATCTGGCTGGCCGTCTTCAGGAAGTCGATCTTAAGGAGAATCTCGTAACCGGCCGCGGGATGGCTGCGCATCGTCTGCCACTCGTCGGCGGTCAGGGCGCCGGGCTTGCGCAGGATGTTGTCGGGCACGGCGATCTTGCCGACGTCGTGGAGCAGCGCGCCCCAGGAGAGGTTGCGATATTCGTCGGTATCCTCCTCGAACCCCATCTCGGCGGCGATCGCCAGGGTCAGGTCGGCGACCCGCTCCGAGTGGCCACCGGTTTCGCTGTCGCGGGCGTCGAGGGCCGCTGAGAGGGAGCGCAGGGTGCCGTCATAGGCGTCGCGCAGGCGGTCCATGGCCTCAGTCGCCTGGCTGTGGGCCTTCTGCAGCTGGACGTGCGCCTGGCGGAGGTCCAGCACGCTCCTGGTTGTGCGGTCCAGGTACTGTTTGATCGAGAGGCGCATCATCAGCGGTGGCGCAACGAAGATGGCGACGCCCCAGAGGCCCATCGCCTGGTACGCGACGACCATGGCGGTGCCGATCGCCGCGAGGATGATGTAGTGGGGCAGCAGCCATGGGAAGTGCTCGGCCCAGACCTTCGGCAGCGGAGAGCGGCTGCTGAGGCCGATCGCGGCGGCGACGAGCAGCGTGTTGACGGCGAAGTTGACGGTGCCGGCGAGCGTGGCGGGAAGCAGTATCTGCGGCCATTCCAGCGTTCCGTTGGTGCTGTAGGTCGCGGGCATCACGACGGCTGCGGCGGCCGCGGCCAGCATCAGCGCTCCGAAGTTAAAGGCGGTCTTGCGGAGCGGCCTCCCGTAGGCCGAGGCGAGGATGGCCAGCGGCACGACGATGGCCAGGCCGGGCATGCCGACGCTGATCACGGTGGCAAAGATCGGTACGATCGCCAGTGAGATGCGGCTGTCGCCGTAGAGGCTCATGTCGGCGCGTTCGGCAAGGACGGCGAGTACGGCGAGCGCCGCCACGAGCTCCCAGTTCAGCCCATCAGCCGCGAGCACGCCGCCGTACACGACGAGCGCTGCCCCAGCGACGAACGTGACGAGGACGAGGACGTTGAGCATGAAGGCGCTAGCGCCGCCGGGCGATTCCGGCGACTGGGCGCCTTCGTCGGCGCGTCTGACGCCGGGGACGAAGCCGCCCTCTGTGGTTACTACGAATGCTTGCATGGTGATATCAAGGACACGCGGCGAAACCGCCTGCCATCTCATACGACGGGGCTGCGGGGAAACCGTTGCCGAGCGCGAGGGATCGCGTGGCGGCGCCGCCCATAGGCAGGACCAGGGTTCAGGCGCGTTTAACCCAACGTTCACCGTTGACGCGGGGCCACTTCTAGCGTTTCGGCCGGGTGCGGCCGGGCGCTACAATGATGCCGATGAAGACAGCCGAAGAGACCGTGCAGGCCAGCACCGACGGCCCGCTCGACGTCTCGGTCATCATCCCTTGCCTCAATGAGGAGACCTCGGTGGGCGAGTGCGTCACTAAGGCGCGCGCGTGGCTGAGTGGATCCGGCTTCAGCGGTGAGGTCCTCGTCGTCGACAACGCCTCGACGGACGCGACGGCCGAGGTGGCGCGTGCGGCGGGCGCTCGTGTGATCGCCGAGCCACGGCGGGGCAAAGGCAACGCCTTCCGCACGGGGGTCCGTGAATCGCGCGGCCGCTTAATCGTGATGTCGGACGGGGACGGCACGTACGACCTGAGCGATCTCGATCCCGTCGTGCGGCCGTTGGAGGACGGCTACGACATGGTGATCGGCAACCGGCTTGAGGGCGAGATGGAGAGC
>JADFKG010000091.1 GCA_022565075.1 Chloroflexota bacterium
AGTGCGACGTCTCGGTGCCGTCGATGTCTTCGACGATGTTACAGAGCAGCACGTAGTTTCCCGGTTCTAGCGCGTAGCTGCGACTCGTCTTCTCGCCCGCCTCGATGTCTTCGATTTCGCGTCTGACGTCGACACCGCCCGCGCCGTCGTCGAAGGAACCATCGTCCTTCGTGGGAAGCTCGGCGCCGGGTATGTCCGAGCGCACGATCAGCAACTCGTGCGTCAGCTCGCCGTCGTTCTTGAGGTCGAACTTGATCGGACCCTCGGGGAGCGTGTCGAGGTTGGTGACGACTGAATACTCATCGAGAGTGACGTCGAGGTCGCCGCCCTCGCCGCCGCTGCTGGCGCAGGCCGCGAGCAGGATCACGAGGAGAAGGACAGCGGGAAGAACGAGAATCCTCACGAGGGCTCCTTTCGAGCTGACGATGCGTGCCGGGCCGATTATAGCAGCCGGTTAGCCCAGGTTGCCTGTGCGCCGGGCGATTTCGTTGAGGCGCGCGATCCGCTTCTCCGTCGGCGGGTGCGAGGCGAAGAACGAGGCGAAGTCGATCTTGCCAAGCGGGTTGACGATGAACAGGTGCGAGACGGCCGGGTTGACCTCCATCGGTCGCACCTTGCTGGAGTCCTGCAGCTTCTGCAGCGCGCTCGCCAGAGCCATCGGATTGTGCGTGATCGCCGCGCCGGTCTCGTCCGCGCCGAACTCGCGCTGGCGGGAGATGGCGCTGCGGATTACCGCCGCGGCCATCGGCGCCAGAATAATCATCGCCAGCATCACGACAAGGCCGCCAATCCCGCGCCGGCCGCCGAAGATCATCGCGAAGCGGCCCATGAACGCCAGGAACATGATCGCCGTGGCGACTGTGGCGACGACGGCGTTAATGAGGATGTCATGGTTCTTGATGTGGCCCATCTCGTGGCCGAAGACCGCCAGCAGTTCGCGGTCGTCCAGGATGCGCAGGATGCCGGTCGTCGCGGCGACGGTCGCGTGCTTCTCGTTGCGGCCGGTCGCGAAGGCGTTGGGCGAGTCGTTCTGGATGATGCAGACCCTGGGCTTCGGCATCCTGGCCATCGCGCTCGCCTCGTCCACGATCTTGTGCAGCCTCGGCTCCTGGGCAGGCGTCACTTCCTTGGCGCCGGTCATGCGCAGTGCCAGCTTGTCCGAGAACCAGTACGAACCGATGTTCATCGCCAGCGCGAACACGAGAGCTAAGATCAGGCCGACCTGGCCGCCGACGGCGAATCCCAGCACAAAGAGCACGCCGGAGAGCAGTGTTAGGAGGAATACGGCTTTAATGTTATTGATCACTAAGACTACCCTTCGAGGAGCGGAACTAACGTTCCTCCACGTATACAGCTTAAAGCAACCGTTTTGGCCTCACAAGGACGGGGCCGAGCCCCACACGGTCTTCCGGATACGGAGCAGCGCATCCGCAATTCGTGGGCCGTACCAGGAAACATCCTTGCCATCCACTATATAGATACGTGATTCATCGATCCCAGGGATCGCCTGCGCGACTTCCTTGACGTGCCTGGGCTGGAAGCGATACGGCTCGTCCGGCAAGAGCACGACGTCCGGCTGCCTCGCCGCCACATCCGCCAGTTCGATCTCCGGGTAGCGTTCGGTGCTGTCGCCGTAGACGTTCTGCAGGCCGCAGGACGAGAGGAAGTCGTGCATGTAGGTGTCCGGGCCGATCGTCATCCACCTGTCGCGCCAGATGGGGCAGAAGACGCGAAGGGGCGTGCGGTCGCGGTCCGCGGCGCGGGCCAGCGCGGCCTGGGCCTCGATCGCCGCGGCGATCGGCGCCGCGGCGTCCTTCTCGTCCATGATTTCGGCCAGCGTACGCATCATCGCCGTGGCGTGGATGACCGTGCGCGGGTAGGTCACGAAGACCGTCAGTCCCGCCTCCGCCAGAGCTTCCACGTCCGCCTTCTCGTTCTCTTCGACGTTGGCGATCACCAGGTCGGGCTTGAGCTTGACGACCGTCTTCACGTCGACGTTCTTCGTGCCGCCGACCTTCGGCACGTCGGCGACGCCGTCCGCTGGCTCGGTGCAGAACTTAGTAACGCCGGCGATGCGCTTGCCAAGGTTGAAGGCGAAGAGCGTCTCGGTGATGCTCGGGACGAGCGAGACGATCCGCCGCGGCGGCCCCTCGATCTCGACCGACCGCCCTAGTGCGTCAGTCCAGATCACGCGCGGTGCTCGTCAATTCGGGCTTTCGTCGAGAGTAACGACGGTGGCCTCGATGTCTCCATCACGTATGTAGCTTACATCGACTGTCTCGCCGGGGCCGTGTTCGAGCAGCGCCCGGTACAGATCCGTGATGTTTTCGACGCTCAGGTCCTCGATCTCGACGATAACGTCGCAGTCCTCCAGGCCGCCTCTGGCCGCCGGCGTGTCAGCCTGAACGCTGGTCACGAGAACGCCACTGCTGGCTTCGATGCGGCAATTGTTTTCGTTGGCGCGGCCGACGGCGGCAGTGAAGACTCCGAGGAGGCCTCGATTGACCGTGCCGTCCGCGATCAGCTTGTCGACGACGGGTTTCGCCAGGTCCATCGAGACCGCCAGGCCGATCCCTTCGGCGATGCCGCCCTGACCGCGCAGCACGGCCGTCGTGATCCCGACGACCTTGCCGTCTGCCGTCACCATGGGCCCACCCGAGTTGCCGGGGTTGATCGCCGCGTCCGTCTGGATCGCGTCGGCGATGAACACTGGCGGCTCGTCGACTACACGATTCACCGCGCTCACCACGCCTTTGGTGACGGTCGGCCCGCCGGCGAGGTTCAGAGCGTTGCCCATCGTTATGATCTCCTGGCCGACGCGAAGTGTCGATGACGTGCCCAACGGGACCGCTATCAGGCCCGTGGCGTCGATCTGCAGCACCGCGACGTCAGTCCGCGCGTCCCGGCCGATGATCTCGGCGTCAAACGTGCGGCCATCGCTGAGCGTGATCTCGATCTCGTCTGCTGGCTGGTCGTCGTCGCCGCTGACGACGTGGTTGTTCGTCACGATGTAGCCCGCCTCATCGATGATGAAGCCCGTGCCGACGCCCTGCTGCGCGGTCGACTGCCCAAACGCGTTGAGGCCCGTCACGATCACCCTGACGTGAACGACGGAAGGCCGCAACTGTTCAACCAGCTCAACGGTGTTCCCGATGACGGGATCGGCCGTTGCCTGACTGGCGCTTGTGGCCGAAGGTGGGGACGACGTGCCGGACGGTGTGCCGGAGGCGTCGCCGCCCCCGTCGTCGCCGGTGCAGGCGGCTGCCAGAACGCCCACCGCCAGGATGACCGCGGCCGCGGTCAGGAACCCAATGCGTTTCACGGTACCTCCTCTGGGACCGCTCCCTCCAGCGGTCGCAGTCATCGTAGACGGCCGAACATTAAGGGGGCATTAACGCGCGCTTACATCGTGCGTGCCGGGGCGTTGTCCTAGAATGGGCCTCAGGAAGGGGAATCTGCCCAAGTGATCGACGACGTACCCCAAGACGAGGGGCTCTATGGCGACCTGAGCGACGAAGAGCTGATGCAGCGTCTCACCGTACGAGACCTGGCAGCCTTCAGAACGCTGTTCGCGCGCTATAGCAAGCTCGTATATTCGGCGACTTACCGAGTATTGCGAGACGCGCACCTCGCTGAGGATATGGTGCAAGAAGTTTTTCTGAGGCTCTGGCGGAAGCCCGACAGCTACTCTTCGAGTCGCGGTCGGTTGACCACGTGGCTCACTTCCGTCGCGCGCAATCGCGCCGTGGACGAGGTGCGGTCGCGCAACCGCCGCTACCGCCACGAGACCGCCTCGCCCGAAGAAGCGGAGCGAGAATTGCCGGCGCCCGCGACCGACGACCCGGCGCTGACCGCCGAACAGTCTGACCAGCGGCGGCTCATCCTTGTCGCGCTCTCCAAGCTCCCCGAGGAGCAACGAAAGACCATCACGCTCGCCTATTTCGGCGGCTACACGCAACAGGAGATCGCCGAGATCCTGGAGCAGCCGCTCGGGACCGTGAAGACGCGGATCAGGCTGGGTATGCAGAAGCTGCGTGTGGCCCTGACACCAGAGTTGAGGCTGGAGCAGCGCTAGTGGACTGCTCCGAAGTCCGCGACATCATCGACGCCTACGCCCTCAGCGCTGGCTCGCCCGAGGACGCCGCGCTGATCGAGTCTCACGTGGCGGAGTGCATCCGCTGCTGGGACGAACTGGGCAAGGCGCAGCGCACGGCCGCCCTGCTCGCACTCTCCGCCCCGATGAAGGACGTCCCGAAAGGGCTGGAAGACCGCATCATGGCCATCGCCCGCCAGGAAGCGTCGATACGCGAGCGCCCCGAACGCCCGCGACCTCTCCTGCAGCGTCTGAGCCTCTCGTGGGCCTCGGCCGCCGCCGGACTCGGCGTCGCTAGCGTCGCCGCGCTCGCTTTTGCGGGCATCCTGCAGGCTCAGGTGAACGATCTCAAGGCCGATAACGACAGGATGGAATCGCAGATGCACGGCACCACCCAGGAACTCGAGGACCGCGTGCGCGAGGCCAACGCGGCGGCTGACAACGCCGGAGCGTTGATCATATCCCTCGTCTCGACCAGCCCACAGGGGGTCGAGTTGAAGCCGGCGGCCGAGTCGGCCGTCTTCTACACGTCGGACGCTGACCACGAAGTCGGCTGGCTGATCTGCGACAACCTGGCGGACGCGCCCGATGGCATGGTGTACCAGTTCTGGTTCAACCAGGACACCGTGAGCGTCCCCGCTGTCGCCTTCACGCCCAACGACGGCGACTGCCAGTTGCCAGTAGACCTGACTTCGCTCACGATGACGCCGACCGGCGTCGGCCTTAGCCTCGAAGAGTTGGGCGTCACGCCCGACGGCCCGGACCGCTGGCTCGACTACGCGCGCTTCCCGGTCGAAAACTAGCACACACCTCCTCAGGCGCTTGACGTGGCGCCCGGCCGAGTTGATACTAGGTCTCAACTGAGACTAAGTATCATGTCTGACCTTGAGCAAATCTCACTCGAACTCGAAGCCCGCGGCTACCGCGTCACGCCCTCGCGCCGCGCCGTCATCGCCGCCATCCTGGCCCGCAAGAACCACTTCGCCGCCGACGAGCTGGCGAAGCGCTGTCGCGGCGCGGGCCGCGCCACCGTCTTTCGCACGATCCGCCTCCTCAATGATCTCGGCGTCGTCTGCCGCGTCCTGATGGACGATGGCAGCCCGCGCTACCTTGTCTCTCGAAGCGGTCACCACCATCACCTCGTCTGCACCGAATGTGGCACCGTACAGGACCTGGACCAATGCGCCGTCTCCGGAGCCCTCCGTGAGATCGCGGACGCCTCGGGCTACGAGATCGAGGGCCACTGGCTCGAGCTGTACGGCCGCTGCGCCGCCTGCCGGGCCAAAGCGGCGGTCTCGGCGTGACCGGGACGCTCCCGCGGGGGGCGCTGGCTCTGTGTCTCGCAGTCGTCGTCGCTGCCACCTTAGCCGTCGGCTGCAGTGGCAACAGCGATGACGCCTCCACCGAGGTCAACGTTGTGACGACGCTGCCGCTCTTCGCCGATATCGTTGCCGAGATCGCCGGCGACCGCGCCGCCGTCGACTCGCTCCTGCCGCCTGGCGCAGACCCGCACGCCTTCGAGCCCTCTCCCAGCGACGTACGAAAGATAACCGAGGCCGACGTCATATTCGCCAACGGCCTCGGCCTTGAACCGTCCCTCCTGCGCGTGATCGGCGCCAACATCTCCTCCGGAGCCGTTCTCGTCGAACTCGCCGAAGCGGTGATCGGCGCCGGCGTGCCAACGCTCGCGCCGGACGACCCCCACCTCTGGATGGATCCGGCAAACGGCCGCGAATACGCCGCCATCATTCGGGACACACTGATCTTGCAGGATCCTGGCGGCAGCGATACGTACAGCGGCAACTACGAAACGTACGCCGCAACGCTGGATGACACGGCGCAGTACATGCGCGACACTGCCGCCGCCGTCCCGCCCGATGACCGCCTGATCATCGCCACGCACGACGCCTTCGGCTACCTGGCGCGCGCGGTTGACTTCGAAATCGCCGGTTTCGTCGTGCCGGGGCCCGGCCAGGACGCCAGCCCGGAAGACATCAGCGAGCTCATCACGACGATCGGGGATCTCGGCATCCCCGCCGTCTTCACGGAGCCGCAGACTTCCGTTGAGACGCGCACGCTGGAGCAGATCGCCTCCGATGCGGGCGTCAAGGTCTGCGAGCTGTACAGCGATGCGCTGGACGATGCCGTGAGGACGTACATCGAGCTGCTGCGCTTCAACGCCGAAGAGCTGGCGCGTTGCCTCGGAGGCGGCGGTGACTGAACGGGCGGACGGCCCGTCGGCCTGGGCGCTTGACATCCGCGACGTCTCGGCTGGCTACGATGGACACGAAGCGCTGGACAGCGTCACGTTCCGCATCGAGCCGGGATGTCTCGCCGGGCTTGTCGGACCCAACGGCGCTGGCAAATCCACGCTGATCAAGGTCATTCTCGGCATGCACAAGCCGTGGTCGGGCGAGGTGTCGGTCTTCGGACGAGCTGGCAAGCCGCGAGCGGGTTCCGTTAGCTACACGCCGCAAGTCGACCTCGTCGACTGGCAGTTTCCGGTGACTGTGAGCGACGTCGTCCTGATGGGCCGCTACGGTGGGCTGGGCGTCATCCGGCGGCCCGGCGCCCGTGACCGTGAGATCGCGGCGGCTGCTCTCGAGCGGGTGCGTCTGACGGCGATGGCGGGCCGCCAGATCGGCGAACTCTCCGGCGGCGAGCGGCGACGGGCGCTGATCGCGCGGGCGCTGACGCAGCAGGGAGACTTGATGCTCCTGGACGAGCCGTTCGCCGGCCTCGACGCGGCCGCGCAGCACGATCTGATCAGCCTCTTCCAGAGCCTGGTGGAGGAGGGCAAGACGCTCTTCATCGCGACGCACGATCTCTCCTGCGTGGACGAGGACTTCGACCATGCGGTGCTGCTCAACAAGCGCATAATCGCTTTCGGCCGGCCTGCTGACGTCTTCACGCCCGAGTCGTTGAACGAGGCTTACGACCGCCACCTGATGGTCGTGCGCTCCGATCAATCCACCTTCATCGGGCTCTAGGGCCATGGAGGGGATCGTCGACTTCTTCCGCGAGCCGTGGACGTTCGAGTTCATGCAGCGCGGCCTCCTCGCGGCGGCGATCGTCAGCGCCGTGGCGGCGGTCGTCGGCTCGCTCGTGATCCTGAAGGGGATGGCGTTCATCGGCAACGCCCTTCCGCACGCCAGCTTCGGCGGTGTCGCGGTCGCCTTTGCGCTGGGCGAGAACCTCTACGTCGGCGGGGGCATCGCGGCGCTGCTGACGGCGCTGGCGATCGGCTACATCAGCCGTCGTGGCGTCATCCGCAACGACACGGCGATCGGCATCATCTTCGTCGGTGCCTTCGCGCTCGGCATCCTCATCGTTTCCCGGCAGGACAACTACACCGGCGACCTCTTCTCGTTCGTCTTCGGCAACGTGCTCGCGGTCAACTGGAACGACGTCTGGCTCACTGCGGCTGTCGCGGCAGTCGTTCTCCTCATCGTCCTGCTCTTCTACAAGGAGCTGCTGTTCAACGCCTTCGACCCGACGATGGCGCAGGCGTCGGGTCTTCCCGTGGCCTGGATCGAGTACGGCCTGCTGGTGCTGCTGGCGCTCGTGACCGTGATAGCGCTGCAAACGGTGGGCATCGTGCTCGTCGTGGCCTTACTCGTGACGCCCGCCGCGACCGCGCAGCTGCTGACGCGCCGCCTTTCGACGATGATGCTTGTCGGCGCCGCCATCGGGGTCGCCTCGTCCGTCGTCGGCCTCTACGTCGCCTGGTACGCCGACGTTTCCGCCAGCGCGGCGATCGTCCTCACCGCCACCGGCGCGTTCATCGTGGCGTTCCTTTTCGCGCCGGGGCGAGGCGCCGTCTGGCGTGGCGGCGCCGGCAGCGCGTAGTAGACTGGGCGCGTGTTCAAGGAGATCGACGGCTACCTGCGCTACTATCGCGGCCTTCACAAGCGGACTCTTCGCGACGTCGGCGCGCTGCCACCCGAAGCCCAGTCCTACAAGCCGGAGACAGGCGAAGGTGAGAACGCCTGGGGCATCGGCGAGATCGTTCGCCACATGGCCGGCTCGCGGCTCTACTTCGCTCGCGCCTATCGCGACGAAGGCTGGTACTTCGGCGACCCGATCCGTGAGTGCGACTCGCAGGACGACTGGCTGCCGGCGCTGGAGGAGAGCTTCGAGCTCTTCACGAGCGCACTCGAGGGCACGCCGGCCGAGTGGCTCGAACGCAAGATCAAGATGATCGACACCGACGGCACACTCTCCGGCTGGCGCATCCTCATGATGTGCCTCGAACATGAAGTGCACCACCGCTCCCAGCTC
>JADFKG010000092.1 GCA_022565075.1 Chloroflexota bacterium
AGGAGACGACCGAGAACGTGAAGAGCACCGTCGCGTTCGTATCCGACAACGCGGTCAAGCCAGTCGTCAAGGTATATGGCGTCGCCGCCGGAGCCAGGCGCTTCGTTAGCGTCGCATCGAAGGTTGCTGGTCGCGGTAAGAAGAAGGAGCAGTAGCATGCGATTCATACTCGGACTGCTCATCGGCGTCTGCATCGGCTTCGCAGCCTCTGTCCTGCTGACGCAAGGCAAGGACGATACCGCCGGCGTTGACGCGACCGAGGGCCGTGCCAACGGCGCCGGCAGCGTCAGCTCCGCCCTTGACGGTCTGCGCAAGCAGTTCGACGAGGCGATGGGCGAGGCGAAGAAGGCACAGCGCGAGGCGGAAGAGAAGATGACCGATCGCTATCGCCAGAGCGTCAGCCGCTCGGACGAGTAGCCGCCGATCCGGCTCGGACCGACAGGCTCGCGAAGACGGGCGCGCTCGGCAGCGCCTGATCGAAGAATCACGAATCCGGTACAGTAGTCCCCGGAGGGGTGCCAGAGTGGTTGAATGGGACGGTCTCGAAAACCGTTGTACGTCTTTCGGCGTACCGTGGGTTCGAATCCCACCCCCTCCGCCAGTTCAAACCTCCGAGGCCAGAGACGCACGCCGGTCGCCGCTGCGCCTCTAACCGGATAGTCCGCGAGTCTCTCCGCGGAGGGGTGCCAGAGTGGTTGATTGGGCACGCCTGGAAAGCGTGTGTACCTCACGGTACCGTGGGTTCGAATCCCACCCCCTCCGCCATCAAGACTCGCGGGCCTGAGAAGCGAGGCTGAACCGTGGGTTCGCCCGGACGGGCGCCCGTTGGGTGAATCCGCCCCCCCTGCCAGTTAGGAAATGAAGTGGAAGATTTAACTCCAAGTAATTTGAAGGGTGACTATCTCGACGAACTAGCAACGCTACTGAAGCACGTTCGTCCAGAACTTGCCACCAAACATCGACTGGAATTCAAGAACGTTTTTGGGGCCGTCGGCGGATACGTGAACGGCCATATATTTATCTCGCATGGAAAGTTTGGAGTCGCGCTTAAACTCCCCAAGGGGATCCTTGACGAACTTTTTGAGGGGAAGGATATCAAGCAGCTAAGATATTTTCCCAAAGGTCACGTAAAGAAGGAATATGCGGTTCTCTCCAGGCAACTGCTCGAAAATAGGCGTCAGTTGGGTAAGCTCCTGGACGAAAGCATAGAGTACGTGCTATCGCGATAGTGTGGTGGCCTCAGACAGACATCGCCAGCCGCCATCACGTGGGCGAAGGATCCCTCGCTAGCCTCCAGCCAGCGCTTACAGCAACCGCTCCTGCCCCGCTTCGGAAGCGCCCTCCGGCTCCGGCGCCCGCTGCGGTTCGTGCTCGATCACGCCCAGAATCTCGCCGATCTGGCGCGCGTTTCGCACTGAGTAGTCGCTGTGGCAGTTGTTCATCAGCACGTGGACCTCGGCGGCGTCCTCGGCCAGGCCCTGTATGCGTGGGGCCCACTCTCGCAGCTCGTCTTCGCTGTACAAGTAGTCGAAGCGCTCGGCGGCGGTCTTCGAGCGCGCTGCCCAGGTGTCGTTGTTGTGACCGTGCATGCGCAGCAGCGCGACCGACGGGTGCGTGACGGCGGTGACCGGCGGCACGCTGCTCTTGAAGCCCTGCGGCTCGTCGACGCAGACGTAGGGGATGCGATTGTCAGTCAGGAAGCGCAGCGTGCGCTCCTGGTCCTGGGGTTCCGCCATCCAGGAGGCGTTGCGGAACTCGACCGCCATCCGGTACTGGCCCAGCCGCTCCTTTGCCTCCAGGATCGCCTCGCGGTTATCACGCCGGTGCCCGAACCACGGCGGGTACTGGAAGAGGACCGTGCCCAGCTTGCCAGCGCTGTCCAGCGGCAGCAGCGCCTCGTTGAAGCGGCGCCACATCTCTTCCCCAACCGCGGGCGGCAGGTCCTTCATGTAGACGTTGCGCTTCGCCCGCAGCTCGCCCGGCAGCTCCTCCTTCACGTCTTTGGGGAACGCCTGCACCGCAGCACCGTGGCCGGTGAAGAGCGCGTAGGCCTTGACGTCGAACGTGAACTCGTCCGGCGTGCGCTCGACCCAGAGCTCGGCGTTGCGGGCGTGCGGAATCGCGTAGTAGGTCGAGTCAACTTCGACGATCGGAAAGCGATCGGCATAGTGGCGGAGGCGCTCCTCCGGCGACTTCGCGGCGGCCGGCGGATACCAGCCACTATCGATCAGCGTCTTGTCGGCCCACGAGCAGGAGCCGACGAGGATGCGGCCGCCCATAGCCCGATTATCGCACCCGGGCGGCCGCGTTCAATCTCGTTATGGCACCTGCCAGGAGGGCTCGGTCTCGTCGGCGTCCGGAGTATTCGTGATGTTTGTCTGATCGCTGCCGTCGGCGAACATCACGTAGATCTCAAGGTTGCCGTCCCGACCGGACAGGAAGGCTATTTGGCTGCCATCGGGTGACCAGGTCGGATCGTAGTTGAAGCCTTCGGTCGTAAGCTGCTGGTGGTTGCTCACGGTCTGCGTGAACGGATCGAAGTCGCCGACCCAGACCTGTGAATCGCCAGGCACCGACCTGTACCAGGCAATCTTCATGGCGTCGGGCGAAACGGCGAGGCCCAGCATGTGCACGTTTGGCGCGTCAGCCGGGAGGATCACCTTCGACGCTGGTAGCGACTCTGTGCACGTCGCGTTGCACTCAAAGAGGGGGACGTACCCACCCTCGCTTCGCCCCTCGGCACCCGGCGTGCTGCCAACGATGCCCATCTGGCCGTCGTAGGTGAAGCACGACGGATCGCGGTAGTCTTCGCCGCCGGAAACGGGAGCTAGCGACGAGCCGTCGAGCCCGACGGCGCCAAGCTGGAACGTGCCGAGCTCCACATCGAGTTCGCTGAAGATGATCTTATCGCCGCAGCCGGTAGCCTCGAAGATGAAGAACGGCGAGCTCGACCCGAAGTTGGTGACGTTGACGGCGGACGGCGGCGGGCAAGGCAAGGCTCCGCTCACGTTACGCGACACCTGGTTAGACGACGGAATATAGAAGACATCCGAACCTGGGCCCCCGGCATAGTCCAGGATGAAGCCGTATGAGCTGACGCCGAACGAGCTATGGAAGGGATGGCGGACGGCCTGCCCACCTCCCGCGACGCAGATCACCTCGGTATCGTCGAAAAGGTAGGTTTCGAGAGGCGCCTCGTGACTGAGCAGGGCGTTGCCATCCTGAACGTAGGCGATCGTTGTCGCCTCGTCCTCGTCAAAGCGGAAGGCAAAGTCGGCGCTTTCTATGAGCGCTCCAAGCAGCTTTTTCGCTTTTGTGCCTCGCTCGTGCACGATAAAGACGCGGAAGTAGTCCCAGACCGTGTCGCCGTTAGGCGCTGTTCCCATGACGCGGACGACGATAGGCACCACCGGCGGTTCATGGTCATCCCTCACGGTCTTGATCTTGACGACGCGTCCGTTCGACGCCACCGTGACCGAGCTAACGCCGGTGGCGGTCTCGAGATCGGCCCCCATGAGCACCGCACCGTTGCTCCCGTATACCGTGACCGAGCTCTTGTCGTAAAGGGTGCCAGTGAAATCCTTTGGGCTGACGGCGGCGTCGCTCTTAAAGCCCCTCGTCTTGCCATGCAACAGGTACAGGACCTCCCCTTCGAAGCTGCGCTTACCGAAGGCGCGTCCCGGGCCGCCGTAGAAGCCGGCCGTGTCCGGGTCCTGGAAAGCGGCACCGGTTTTATGGTCAACGTAGAAGGCGCACTCACGGAAGTCGATGAACGCGTCTCCGTTCTGCTGCTGGCCCCCATAGGCAATAAGGATGACGAGCGGCCCTTGGAGGCGGTCCGGCCCATCTTCGGTCGTGGCGATCGTGACCGTGAGCCGCACGCGGAAGAGGCCGTCGAGCTTGTCAAATTTAGGGGTGATCCGCGACGCGAAGACGCCATCGGCCCTCATCCCGTCCGCCGTCGTGGGCTGGCTCACATGCGGATCGAACCTCAATACCCTGAATCCGGAGCCAAAGCTGGCAGTCGTCTGCAGGAACTCGAAGACTATTGTTTTCGTGCCGTGCGGGATGACGCTCCCCTTGCAATCGAAGTCGGGGAAGGCCGTCTTGCCGGGGCCCGACGGCTGGGCGGGCTCGTCAGGCTGGAAGACCTGGCCGCCACTGATCAGGTAGTCCTCCGTCTCGCCGGGTAGCAGGTTGCCGGTCGCCGGATCGTACGCCTGGTCCGTGAGCGTGACGCGCATCCAGAACTCGTCCACCTGGTCGCCGCCGGGGAAGTCTACCGCCAGTATCGTGAAGTCCGGCTCACCGCTGACGTCGAGCGCAAAGTTCTGGAGCGCCCATTCGTCGGTGCAGCCGTCGGCGTCGTCCCAGTCGCCGTCCTTGTTCCAGTCCGCGAAGATGTTCACGGTCAGCTCGTCGCGCTCCCCCTCCGGCACGCCGTCGAGGCTGACCGCGATAAGCGCGGAGCTAGTGTCGCACTCGTCCATCTCAAGCCACAGCAGGCCGTCGTCGGCGCTGTCGTTCGCACTCGGCGTTTCCTCGGCCGACTCGAACTCACCGAGCCGGAAAGCGAACGGCGCCTCGTGCGACGGGCCCGCGGCCTCAGACGTCGGGAAGCTCCCGATCACCGCGCCACCCGCGTAAAGCGTCGGCCCGCCCTCCGGGGCGTCGCCATAATCACGCCAGTCTTCACCAACCTCTGAGATGACAGCGAGAACGGTCAGGTCAACCGCAGCGCCGACGTCCGGGCAGTCGCCCGTCGTAGCGCCGATGCCGGCCACCTCAGCGAGCAGCTCAACAGCGTCACGTGCGTTGGCCACTCCGTCGCAGTTAACGTCGCCGAAGACGCGATCGACGCCATCAGCCTCGACCGGCGTGCCGAAGAACGGGCAAAACTCGGCCGTGTCGCCTGGAAGGCCGCCGATCTCGAGCAACGCCTGCAGCGTGTCAGCAGTCGTTATGTCGCCGCTGCAGTCCAGATCGGCCCACAGAGCGCCAGATGTGGCGAACGAGGTGGACGGGGTTACGGGGCGGCCGCCCTGGCTAATCGACACGACGGCGACGAAGACGGCAGTGCCGAGCGCCAGGACTAAAGTGCGGGCGATCATGGGCATCCTCCCTTTGCCGGGGCGAAGTTCCCTCATTCTAGACCTGCCCAGACAGGATGACAACGGCACGCCTCTTGACTGACGAGCCGTTCGCGCCGACGCTTGGTTCATGACCAGACGCGCACTCGACCCGCTGGACTCGCTGCGGCTGCTGAACGGCGGGCCAGTGGTGCTGCTGACGACCCGCTGGCGCGACCAGACGGACGCCATGCCGGCGATCTGGACGACGCCGCTGTCGCGCAAGCCGCCGCTCGTCGGCGTCGTCGTCAACCCGGCGCGGCACACGCACGACATGGTGCGCTTTTCCGAGGAGTTCGCGCTCAATTTCCCGGCGCGCGACCTGACCAACCACACACAGTACTTTGGAACGGTCTCGGGCTCTCACGTGAACAAGATCGAGCTGGGGAAACTGGCGACGTTCCGCGCATCAAAGGTGGAGGCGCCGCTGATCGAGAACTGCGTCGCCTGGATGGAGTGCTCGCTGGAGGACGCGCTGCGCATCGGCGACCACACGCTCTTCGTCGGCCGCGTGCTCGTCGTCGAGGCCGACAAGGAGGCGTTCGACGAGACGTGGCTGCTTGGTGACCCGGAGTACCGGCCTCTGCACTACCTCGGCGTCGACCGCTACTCCACGCTGGGAAACGTCCTCACGGCCAAGTTACGCACTACCGACGAAGGAGCGATCGACCTGGGCGAGACGCAGGAGGAGCGCGAACAGCGCGAGGAGGCCGAGGCGCTGGAGCGCGAACGGCGCGAGCGCGAAGGAGATGACGAACGGGAGCAAGAAGAGAGCCAAGGTGGCGGCTGACGCGAGCCCAACCTTGACGCGCACGTCACGGTTTCTCATAATCGCCAGTGGCCCCCGGCCGAGCCGGCCTGAACCGAGAGGAGACATCCAATGGACTTTCGCCTGACGCCCGAAGAGGAGACCTTTCGCCAGGAAGTCCACGACTTCCTCGAAAAAGAGTGCCCGGAGTCGCTGTTGAACGGCGGCAACTTCTTCTCGAACGCCGGCGACTACGTGGCGTGGCGCAGGAAGCTCGCCGGCAAGGGCTGGATCGCACCGGCCTGGCCAAAGGAGTACGGCGGCGCCGCCATGACCCCGATGCAGCAGTTCGTCTACAACATGGAGACGGCTCGCATGCGGGCGCCCTCCACGATCTACATCGGCGGCCTGGGCGTCGCGGTGCTGGGCCCGACGATCCTCGTCTACGGCACCGACGAGCAGAAGCAGGAGTACATCCCCGGCATCCTCTCCGGTGAGGAGATGTGGTGCCAGGGCTTCTCCGAGCCGGAATCCGGCTCCGACCTCGCCTCGCTGCAGACGAAGGCCGTGCGCGACGGCGACGACTACGTGATCAACGGCCAGAAGATCTGGACCACGGTGGCGCACATGTCCAAGTACATGCTCATGCTCGCCCGCACCGATCCCGACGCTCCGAAGCACAAGGGGATCTCCTACTTCATCATCCCCATGGACGCCCCGGGCGTCACCGTGCGGCCGCTGATCAACATGACCGGCGGACACGAGTTCAACGAGGTCTTCTTCGAAGATGTCCGCATCCCCGCCAAGAACCTCCTGGGCGAGGAGAACCAAGGCTGGTACATGGCCGTGACGACGCTGGACATCGAGCGCTCAAACATCGGCTCGGCGGTGGGCCAGAACCAGGCCGTCGAGGACCTGATCGCGTTCGCCAAGGAGCACAAGGAGAACGGCCAGAGCGCGCTCTCGACGAACCCCGGTCTGCGCACGGAGCTTACTGAGCGCTTGATCGAGAGTGAGTGCTCGATGATGCTCTCCTACCGCCTGATCACGATGCAGAACCGCGGCCTGATCCCGAACTACGAGGCGAGCGCGACGAAGCTCTACTCGATGGAGCTGAACCAGCGCATCGCCAACACGGGCATCAAGCTCCTGGGCCTGTACGGCCAGCTCAGCGGCGGCAGCAAGTGGGCGCCGCTGAAGGGCCGCCTGCAGCACCAGTACCTGCGCTCGGTCGCGAACACGATCGAGGGCGGCACGAGCGAGATCCAGCGCAACATCGTCGCCACGCGCGGCCTCGACCTGCCGCGGGAGTAGGCCTCACCCCCTGGCCCCTCTCCCGTGCGCGGGCGAGGGGAGACGACCGGGGACGGTCCCGAATTCGGCGTTTGATTGTTTGCCGGCGTTTGTATCTGTGTCTGATTGTTTGGCGGAATAACTTCGTTTTTCGGCTCGTTTCGTGTTGGCGATGCGGCGTTCTGTTTGATTGAAGCTGGTCCAGGCTGAGCAGCACTCAATGAATGGGGACGCTCCGACGGCGGCGGGGTAGGCGGAGGCTGATTGGCGGCAGCGAGGGGTCGCGCGGGCTCTGGGGAAGGTCCGCGGGTAGCAGCATGCAGCCGCTCTGGATAGGCAGCATGGAGCACCTCCGGTTGGAGGTTAGCGGAAACCGGCCGCAGGTCTCAGGGGTTAGTGGCGGTGGTTCGGGACGTGGCGTGAGCGTCACGGCACCCCGTACCGGTGCGCTGACCGCGCTTATCGAATACTCGGCGCACGGTCAAGTCGCCGGTTGAGCGTCAGTCGACATCATCGCCGAGCGGGTGTAGCCTGAGCGCGATGACCCAGAGCCCCAACACCGATGAACGAGTGGCCGAGGCGCGCGCTGCCTTCGCGAGACATGACTGGCAAGCCGCCGTTGACGGTCTTACGCTGGCAGACGCTGAGCAAGGCCTGTCTGCACCGGACCTGGTCGATCTCGCCGAGTCGAACTGGTGGATTGGGCGTGTCGATGACACTCTTGGCGTCTACGAGCGAGCCTACGCCGCGGCGCTGGACAGCGGGGACGAGAGGCTAGCGGCACACGCGGCAATATGGTTGGCATGGTCCTATCCTGAGAAGAGCTCTGTCGCCGATGGCTGGTTGTCGAAGGCGCGACGGCTGCTTAGGGACAAGACGCCGACTGTGGAGCATGGCATGATTTCGCATTTCGACACGAATTCCGCCTTCGGTGAGGGCGACCTCGAAGTCGCGTTGGAGCACGCGGGACGCACTTACGAGATTGGCGAAGCCGTGGGCAGCGCTGACCTA
>JADFKG010000093.1 GCA_022565075.1 Chloroflexota bacterium
CCCAGCCAGCGCGGCGTTGCCATCTGGGCTTCGACGCCGCCTTCGACGAGGCGCTGGCGATCGGTGTCCTCGATGCGGAGGAGGAACTGGCCGCCGTGGTGCCGCGCGAGGAGCCAGGCGAAAAGGGCGGTGCGGACGTTGCCGAGGTGTGGATCGCCGGTGGGGCTGGGTGCGTAACGGGTGCGTACGGTCATGCGGACATTCTAGCAAGCACGGCGCCAAGGCTCACGGCGCTTGCCCGTGAGGAGGGTGAGCGGCTATCGTTGCAGCCGATGGAAGGCGTGCAGGAGGTCAACGAGGGGCGGCTGGAGACGCTGGCGACGGACGGCATGGAGTTGCCGTACATCGAGTACGGGCAGATCGAGCCGGCGGTAAAGCTCGTCTGGAGCGGCGAGGACTACTGGTACCACAAGACGCTGCCGCTGAAGGGCTACAGCGCGGTGATGGCGGGCTATATCCGCGAGCTGGAGGCGGAGGGCCACAAGCCACTGCTGGCACGGTTCTACGACCGCATCTACATCTACGCGACGGGTGTGACGCCGATCGGCGCGGGCAAGCCGCCCGGCAGCTGACCCTGCCGCTGCGGAGGCCTCCCCTCCCCGGCGATGGCTGGCCTATTCGCTACTCCTGCCCCTCCCGGCAAGGCTAAAGCCATGCGGCTACATGCGTTTACGCCCGCTGCTCCGGCCCCACCCCGGAAGGCTGCCCTACGGATCCCCCCAGCAAGCCCTACGGACCCTCCGGAAAGGCGCAGCTACGTGCGCCGTGCATATCCGGCCGCTCGCCCCGCTCATGGTGAGGCTCTCGAACCATAAGCGGAGCACGAACGCAGCGTTAACGGTACGCTGGTGCTCTGCTCGCCCTTCGAGAATCCTGCGGATCCGTTGAACCTCGGGACGAGCGGGAACGGGGTGCGGCTTGAGGGCGCACCGTCCCTCCTATTCGCGCAGATCTGCCAGCGCGGCACGGAGGTCCGGTGGGAGAGGCGACTCGAAGTCCAGCCGGCGGCCGCTGGGCATGACGAAGCCGAGGCGCGCGGCGTGCAGGAACTGGCGGCCGACGACGTTTGAGCGCTTCCCGTAAAGCTCGTCGCCGATGATGGGGTGGCCGATGGCGGCGAGGTGGACGCGGATCTGGTGGGTGCGGCCGGTGACCGGCTCGGCTTCGAGCAGTGAGCGCTTTCCGGGCAGGGTTTCGCGCACCTTGTAGCGGGTGATCGCTTCGCGGCCACCGGCGACGACGGCCTGCTTCTTGCGGTTCTTCGGGTGGCGGCCGAGTGGCGCCTCGATCATCCCTTCGCGCGGGTCCGGGACGCCCTCGACGACGGCGATGTACGTCTTGTGCACCAGGCGCTCCTTCAGCTGAGCCTGCAGGGTGCGCATCGCGCGGTCGTTCTTGGCGACGACGATGAGGCCGGAGGTGTCCTTGTCCAGACGGTGGACGATGCCGGGCCGCAGCGTGCCGGAGATGCCCTGCAGGTCTGGCACGATGGCGAGGAGCGCGTTGACGAGCGTGCCGCCGGGGTGGCCCGGCCCCGGATGGACGGTGAGGCCGGGCGGCTTGTCGACGACGATGATGTCGGCGTCCTGGTAGATGATCGTGAGCGGGATGTCCTCGGGCTCGAGGGTCATCTCCTCCGGCGGTGGGATCTCGACGCGGAGCTGCGCGCCAAGCGGCGGCTTCTCGGACGGCTTCGGCACACGGCCGTCGATCGTGACGAGGCCGGCGTCGATCAGCTTGCGGACGTGGCTGCGGGAGAGCTCCGGCAGGCGCCTGGCGATGAGCGTGTCGATACGCTCGCCAGCCGCGTCGGAGACGAGGTCAACTTTCCGCATCGGCCGGCGCCGGCGCTTCTTTGCGCGCTTCGAGGAGGAAGTAGCCGATGAGGACGATCGCCACGCCGACGGTGATCGACGAATCGGCGACGTTGAACGCGGGGAAACGCGGGAAGTCGATGAAGTCGGTGACGCGGCCCTGGAGGACGCGATCGATGAGGTTGCCGGCTGCGCCGCCGAGCATCAGTCCGATGGCCAGGGTGGCGAGCCAATGCTGAAACGGCGGATAGCGGTAGTAGACGTAGATAGCAGCGAGGCCGATGAAAGCCATGATGATAAGGAAAGCCGCCTGATCCTGGAGGACGCCGAACGCGGCGCCCGTGTTGGTGACGTACTTGATGCGCACGGGCCAGTCATCGGACGGCCAGATGTCGCCCCGGTCCATGGTCGTGCGGATGATCGTCTTGGTGGCCTGGTCGGCGGCGATGACGGCCACGGCTGCGCCCCAGAACGCCCAACGATGGAGCGCCCTGTGTGGTGGTGTGGAGCCGCCCGTTTCGGGCGCGGCATCGGGGGTATCCATCCGTTTCGATGATACGGCACAAGGGGGGCTCTGCTCACGCGCGAACGTCGGCAAAGCTTCCTGTGACGGCGGTTGAGCGCGTGCTATGCTCAGATATAACGCCCCGTAGCAAAGAAGGACGCCTGATGGTCTTGGATATCCTGTCCCGGCGCAAGAAGGACCGGGAGAAATACGGTGACCGGCTTCCCGACGGCCAGAAGGTCGTCGAGGACTGGCCGGTCCTGACGTACGGCGGTACGCCGCGCGCTTCGACGGACGATTGGCGTCTGAGAATCTTCGGTCTCGTCGAGAAGGAGTTGGAGCTGGATTGGCAGGCGCTGACGGCGCTGCCCCGGACGAAGGTGCAGACGGACATTCACTGCGTGACGACGTGGAGCAAGATGGACACGAACTTCGAGGGCGTCTCCATCCGCGACCTGCTGAAGCAGGTGCAGGTGAAGCCGGAGGCGAAAGCCGTGATGGCGCACTGCTACGGCGGCTACACGGCGAACCTGCTCCTCGACGACTTCAACCGCGACGAGAACCTGCTGGCGTACATCTACGAGGGCGAGCCGCTGGCGGCGGATCACGGCGGCCCGTGCCGGCTGTTCGTGCCGCACCTCTACTTCTGGAAGAGCGCGAAGTGGGTGAACGGCCTGGAGTTCATCGCCAAGGACGAGGCCGGCTTCTGGGAGCGCTACGGCTACCACATGCGAGGCGACCCCTGGAAGGAAGAGCGCTACTCGTGACTCAGGAAGCAGGTCCGGTCCCGGTTCCGCTGGAGCTGACGGACCCCGTCAACACGGCGATACTCGAGGTGTCGGAGGACAAGCTCGAGGGGTTCCAACGCGACCCGTTCGCGGAGATCGCGCAGCGCTCGAACGTGCCGCTGGACGACGTCATCGAGCGCATTCGCGCGCTGCTAGAGGCGGGCACGATCCGGCGGGTGCGTCAGACGCTGCTGCCGACGAACCTGGCGCAGGGCTCGCTCGTCGCCTGGCAGGTGCCGCAGGAGCGGCTGAAGCAGGCGTTCGACTTCATGTTCCAGCGCGACCCCTTCAGCGGCCACGTGGTGATCCGCACGACGGAGATGACGACGGCCGGCTCGAAGTACAAGCTGTGGACGACTATAAAGGTGCCGCAGGGGTTCAGCATGCGCTCGCACTGCAATTTCCTGGCCGCCAAGACGGACGCCGAGGCTTACCTGCTGATGCCGGCGAAGGCGCTGTTCGTGCTCGGCGTCGGGCATACCCGGCGGCGCGGGATGAAGCCGGGCGACAAGCTGGACGAGCGGGCGGAGGTGCTGTACCCCGAGGTCATCGAGCTGACGGACAGCGAGTGGCAGGTGCTGACGGCGCTGAAGCGAGAGTTCGCAGTCAAGGAGATCGTCCGCGATCCGTGGCGCGCCCGCGCCTCGGAGGCTGGAGTGGACTTGCAGACGTTCTTCGCTGTGGCGGAGTCGCTGCGCGACCAGGGGCTGATCGGGCGCTTCTCGACGTTCCTGGAGCACGTGAAGGAGACGGCGACGGGCGAGCGGGTGACGCGCTACAACGCGCTGTTCCACTGGGCGGTGCCGAAAGGCCGCGAGGAGGAGGCTGGCCGCCAGGTGGGCCGCCATCACATCCTGACGCACTGCTACTGGCGCGAGGCGGGGGCGCAGTTCAACGACGTGAACATCATGGGCGTGGCGCACGGCACGGACAAGGACCTGGTGCTGGCGCACAAGGCGGCGATCGACGATCACCTGGCTTCATACGGGATGCCGGTGTCGTACACGAACGTGTTCTGGGGCGGCCGCAGCGAGATCAAGCCGTCGGAGATTTCGCCGGTGGCGTACACGGCCTGGTGCCGCGAGATGGGGATCGACCCGCGGCGTATGCGGGCCTAGCGGGAGCTACCCCTCGGTTTCGGCGGACTCTTCGGCGCTGACTTCGCGCTTGAAGGTGACGTCGTGGAGGAGGGTGCGGCGGCCGGGGCGGATGAAGAGCTTCATCAGCCAGTCGGAGAGCTGCGGGACGATGGCGTCGGCGGCGACGGCGGCGACGTCCTCCGGCGAGACGTAGGCGTCGCGCAGGTTGAAGCGCACGGCCTGGAAGATGCGCGTGGCGACGACGGCGGAGGAGACGAAGCGGGCGATCGGCGGGACGGCCGGCGCTTCGACTTCCTGCAGCATGTTTTCCATGAACGAGGTCTCGGTGAGGCCGGGGTAGATCGTGCTGACGCCGACGCCTTTGCCGGAGAGTTCGACGCGCAGGGAGTTGGAGATGGCAGCGAGCGCGTGCTTGGAGGCCGCGTACATCCCCATGTTTGGCGGCGAGATGTGGCCGGCGACGGAGGAGACGTTGACGATGTGGCCGCGGCGCTGGCTGGTCATGTAGGGCGTGACGGCCTGGATGCAGTTGACGGCGCCCCAGAAGTTGGCCTCGAAGAGGTGGCGGGCGTTGTCGAGGTTACCGTCGGCGACGGGGGCGAAGAGGCCGACGCCGGCGTTGTTGATGAGGACGTCGATGGCGTCGTACTCCTCGACGGTGCGGCGGACGAGCGCTTCGACTGAGAGGCGATCGGTGACGTCGACGGTAACGACTGTCGCCGCTTCGCCGATGTCCGCGGCGATCGCCTCTAGCTTCTGACGGTTGCGCGAGGCGAGGACGACGTTGGCGCCGTGCCTGGCGAACTCGCGGGCCGTCTCGCGGCCGATGCCGGAGGAGGCGCCGGTGACGATGACGGTGCGGCCGGTGAGGCGAAACATGCTCTAGAGGGAGCGGTGGGAAAGCCAGTCGGCCATGCGAGGCCAGAGGCGGAACATGGCGTTTTTGCCGGCGATGAGGCTGACGTGGCCGCCCTTGAGGACGACGTCTTCGGTGTCTTCGCTGCCGACGATGCTGGTGAGGGGCCTGGTGGCGGCGTAAGGCGCGATGTGGTCGTGCTCCGCCATGGCGTGAAGGACGGGGATCTTGATGGCCTTGGTGTCGACGGGCCGGCCGTTGAGGGTCATGGTGTTCTTCATCAGCTTGTTTTCCCACATCAGGTCCTTGGTGAACTGACGGTAGGCCTCGCCGGGGAAGGGGATCTGTTCGTTCGTCCACTTGTACATGATGCGGAAGCCGTAGACGAACTGCTCGTCCCAGAGGTTGTCGAGGAGGCGGATGTAGCCGCCCCAGCGGTCCATCGGGCGCAGCATTTCGAACGAGCGGAGCATCATGTCGGGCGGGATGTTGCCGATCGAGTCGACGAGGTGGTCGACGTCGAAGAAGCGCTTGTCGGTCCACTTGCGGAAGAGGCCCATGCCCTCCATGTCGACGGGAGTGGCGGCGCAGGCGAGGTTTTTGAGCGGGGCGTCCGGGTAGGCGCCGGCGTACATGAGGCCGAAGATGCCGCCCATGCAGTAACCGAGGATGCTGTAGTCTTCTTCGCCGGTGGCCTTCTGGACGTGCTCAAAGCAGTCTGGCATGAGATCCGTGACGTAGTCCTCGAAGCCGAGTTTCGTGTCCTCGGGGCGCGGTACGCCCCAGTCGATCATGAAGACGTCGAAGCCCTGGGCCAGCAGGTACTGGACGAAGCTCTGGCCGAAGGTAAGGTCGAGGATCCAGGGCTTGCTGACGAGGGACATGACGAGGACGATCGGCACGCGGTAGACCTCGTCGGACATCGGGTGGTAGTGGTAGAGCTTGAGGGTGCCGCGCTGGTAGATGACGTCTTTCGGGGTGACGCCGACGAGGGGCTCGTTGCGGTCGAGGATGACTTCGAGGCCTTTCCTGATGCGCTCGCGCGTGCGCTCGACCTCTTCTTGCGCGGTCTCGATTATCGTTTCGACGGGTTGGCGAGCCGTAACCAAAGCTGGTTGTCTCCTCTTGTGGGCGGGTGGGCCCTAGCTGGCGTCGGTCTTCTTGGCTGTGGGCTTGCGGGTGCGGCGAGGCCGCAGCTTGGTGACGGACCCAGTGGGGGCGATGTCGACCTTTTCGGCGACTGACCGAAGGGTGGTCTCAAGCGAGGCGAGGCGCTCTTCGATGGCGCTCAGGCGCTCGCCCAGGTCGGTGATGTCGGAGTGGGTGGGCAGGTTGAAGGTGGTGAGGTAGCGCTCCATGCTCTGGTTGAGGGAGCGCTGGATGACGGAGTAGGCGTCGACGTAGCCGGATGAGGCGCGGGCGAACGATTCGTCGCCGAGGATTTCGCCGAAGAAGCCGTTCAGCTGGCGCTCAGTCTCGTTGAACCAGGAGCGCCAGAGATCCATGACGTCGGTCGAGCTGGACTGGGAGTTGCCGTTCTGACCTGGCATGTTTGCTTACTCCTCTTGCGCGCCGTCCGTAGGCGCTGATTGATCGGTATCTCGATTGTCCACTGATTCCCATGCAGATTGCAATACCTTTTGGTACTTTTCGAGGATGCCATACCAAAGATTTAGGAAAGTTTCCCCGGCTGTCGTGAGCGAATAGCGGCGTTTGGCCGGGCCCGAGTCCGAGGTGTCCCAGAAGGAGGAGACGAGACCGGCCTTCTCCAGCTGGCGGAGAGTGCGGTAGACGGTCGTGGAGTCGAATCCGGGCAGGCCGGCTTTCGCCAGCTCCTGGACGAGTGCGTATCCGTAGGCGTTGGAGCGGCGCAGAAAGGCGAGCAGGCTGGAGGAGAGGAGGTCGCCGGTGAGGCGCGGCTCTCTGCCGGTGGCGCGGCTGCGGCCGGCGCCGTTCTTGCTGGCGTTGGAGGTGCGAGTTTTTTCAGGCATTTTTCAAAAACGGACGGCCCGGGGGTTGACAGCAAGCCGTCTCTATGTGTATTTTGCACATAGATGCAACACCTGTCAAGGAGGTTCCCCAAATGACCAGAGAAGAAACAGTGGACCAGTTCTTCGATTCCGTGAACGAGTCCTACGACGCGCTGCTGGACGCGGTGAAGTCGGCCAACGACCGTGGCTACCGAATCTCGCGAAAGCTGATCGACGAAGTCGAACAGGCGCAGCGAGACTCGTTCGACCTCGGCCGCCGCTTTGCGACGGCGCCGGGCGATGTGGCCGGCCTTTCGGCCAGCGTTGTTCGTACTCTCACCGACGGCCAGAGCCGCACTCTCGGTCTGGCGCGCCAGCTGCTGGACGAGGTGTCCGACAGCAGCCGCGAGGCCCGCGACACGGCGCGCAAGGTGATCGAGGCGAACCGCGGCGCCGGCCAGGCCGCCATCGAGGCGACCCGCTCCACGGTAAAGCGGGCCGGCCCGGCGGTTGAGCAGGCGGTCAACGGAGTTCGCGCCCGCACGCGCAAGGCGACGACGGGTACGACGAAGAAGACTTCCAGCAGCAACTCTTAACTACGCCAGCACACCCCGCCCTGGAGAAGGGGGCAGGCCGCAAGGCCTGCCCCCTTCTTCTTTATGCCTTTCGCAGGCGCGCGGGCACACCTGGGATGGATACTTCTGAGGGACAGGGGCGGAGGCGGGTCTAAGCTACTTTGGTCTGGCGGTAGCTTAACAACCAAAGCGTGGGGCGTAGGGCTTGAGGCCGCGTCCTAAGATGTGGGAAGAACCCACCCGCCAGGCCGAGCTTATTTGAACTTGAACCGTTCTTAGAAGGGGCTGTGACATGAGCAAGGAACAACGAGATATTTATATGAACTGCAAAAAGGCAAAATGCTGGGCTTCGGTTAATATAAAAGAGCTTATGGCTGAAAAAGCAGAACTTAAAGCCGAATTCGACAAACAAACGAAAGCGATTAAAAGAGCCATCCAGAACTTAGAACACGAAGAATCCAGACTGAACGATTTTGA
>JADFKG010000094.1 GCA_022565075.1 Chloroflexota bacterium
CATTCGGCGAGCGCTGCCGGTGCGTCCTCGGGCGGCAGGTCTTCGTCCGAGAGGAAGAGCGCGCGCACGTGCTGGAGCAGCGGCCCCGCATCCCAGCGGTCGTACGGGACCGGCCGCACGACTTCGTCCGCGCCGATCTCGCGCAGCCAGCCCTGCGCGCCGGCACCGATGATCGTCTCGGGCGAGAAGGCGGCCGCCAGCGCCGGGTCGACCTCGCCGGCGACGGGGCCGAGAAGGACGATGCGGGCGTCGCGCCACTCGTCGGGCAGGTCGTTGGGAGTCAGGCCGGAGGCGCGTTGCGGAACGCTCTGGGTGCGGCGCGAGTCCGGTCCGGAGTAGACGTTCCGCATCTGCGTCGTCGCGGCGGCGGGGACGACGCGCGCGTCGATTTCGGGGAGCAGTGCGGCGAGGGGCAGGTCGTCCGCGCACGAGGTGAGGACTGCGGTGCGCAGGCCGAAGTTGCGGGCGAGGAGGGATGCGTAGGCGGCGGCACCGCCGAGACGCCAGGGCGCCGTCACCCCCGACCCCTCTCCCGTGCGCGGGCGAGGGGAGGTCAGGAGGTCCTGGACGACGTGTCCGATTACGAGGAAGTCTGGCGCGGCGCCGGGCATGGGAACCGTAGGGACAGAGCTTCAGCTCTGCCGGGGCGACGCTCCGCTTGTTGACGATGATTCGAAGTTGTTGGGACTGGCGGCGAGGTGCCGGGGCGCTGTATTTGGACAGGCCTCAAGGCCTGTCCCTACGAAGATCATGGTGATGCTGGTTAGCGGTTGTAGCGATCACCGCCGTCGCTATCATCGCCTCCGCCGCCCCTGGGCCGGATCACGATCTTGCGCTCGTCGCCCTCGCCGATGGAGCCCGTCACGACGTCTTGGTCCTCAGTCAGCGCGAGGTGGATGATGCGGCGCTCGCTGGCGGGCATCGGCTCCAGCGTCATCGGCCGGCCCGAGTTGCTGACGCGGTCGGCCATGCGCTGGGCGAGGGTCTGCAGCGTCTCTTCGCGCCGCCGGTGATAGTGTTCGACGTCGACGGTGACGATGACGCGGCTATTCATCTTGCGGGTGAGCATGACGTTGACCATGTATTGGAGGGCTGCCAGCGTCGAGCCGCGGCGGCCGATGAGCAGGCCGAGGTCGTCGCCTTCGATGTCGAGGACGGCGCTGGCCCGGCCTTCGCCGTCGGCCGCCGTCTCTGGTTCTCGTACTGTGATTTCGGCGTCGATCTCCATGCCTTCGATCAGCGCGCGCAGGAACTCGGTGGCTGTCTCCACCTCTTCGGAGTCGAGGTCCTTGACCTCGATCGGATCGCCGCGTTCCGCGGGGGGTGGTTCTCGTCGTTCTTCCCCGCGCGGCGGTTCTTCTCCGTGCGCCTCTTCTTCGGCTTGCTCCTCCTGCATCGGGCGGGCGGTGCCTTCTTCGAGAGCGGTGACGCGGACGAGCGCCTGTTCACCGCCCAGGCCGAAGAGGCCGGGTTTGCCGGGGGTGAGGACCTCGATGCTCACCTGACTACGCTTGAGTTCGAGGTCGCCGAGGGCGATGTCGATCGCCTCATCGACGTTTTTTGCGCTTACCTCTACGCTTTCCATGGTGGGGCCTCGTTTCTGTCTGGGCCGGGTTTTCCGGCTCTTGTTCACTCTTGACTTCGGTGGCCTCCACTTCGATGTCAGACTCCCTGGCCGTGTCCTTGTCGGCGGCGGGCGCTTGCTCCGGCGGAGGCATGGGCAGTAGTTGCCGCCAAGTCATGATACGGCGGCCGTACACATAATAGCTGGCGAAGAGGCTGAATACGTTGGACACGACCCAGTAGACGCCGACGCCGGCGGGCAGGTTCAGCGTGAAGAAGACCAGCATCATCGGCAGAAGCCAGCTCATCATCTGCTGCTGTTGCTGCTGCTGCGGGCTGGCGTTGGGGGTGATCGTCATGCGCTGTTGGAGGTAGGTGCTGGCGCCGACGATGAGCGGCAGGATGAACGTCGTGTCGGCCGCGCCCATGTTCATCCAGAGGAACTCCTGGTTGAGCGGGATCTGTTCCTGGAGGATGCCGAACGGGTAGAGGCGCTGCGAGAGGCCGACGAGGCTCTCCGGGCTGCCGCCGACGAGGTGGGCGAGCGCGCGGTAGAGGGCGATGAAGACGGCCATCTGGATGAGCATGGGCATGAAGCAGCCGAGCGGGTTGATGTTGTGCTCCCGGTAGAGCTTGACCATCTCTTCCTGGCGGCGCTTGGGGTCTTTGTATTTCTTCTGGAGCGCCTGCATCTCCGGCTGTGCGGCCTGCATCGCCTTGGTCGACTCCAGCTGGCGGATCGTGAAGGGGATGGTGATGATACGCAGCAAGATCGTGAAGAGGATGATCGAGAGGCCGAAGTTTCCGCCGACGGTGATATTCAGGAGTACGAGGGCGTTGATCAGCGGGTTGATGAAGAGATCGTTGATCGGGTCGCGGCCGAGGAAGATTAGCGCCAGGACCGCGATCACCACCGTCAGCACGATGATGGCGGGAAGCGAGTTGCCACTGCGCTTCGCGGGAGCGGGCGTTGCCGTGGTCATTGAATGTCCACCGTGGTGAGGCGGCCGTCCTCAGGCGAGACCGTAAAGGTGTCGCCACCGGTGGTGACGATCATCACGCTGCCGTCCGCCAGCACGTAGGGATCGGCAAGCACTTTCTTGTCGATCTGCGTAGGGCCGATCCACACCGGGATGCCCGACTCAGGGTCGATGCCGTAGACGTTGCCGTTGTCGTCGACGGCGATGAGGACGCCGCCGGAGATGACAGCGCCGGCGCGGATCGGGGCGATCCCGTCGAACTGCCAGAGGCGCTTGCCCGTCGCGATGTCGATAGCGAAGAGGCGAGAGTCCAGGTTCGTTGCGTAGACCGTGTTTCCGACGGCCAACGGCTGGCCCCAATACCAGTTCGTTGCGTCGTCGAACGACCAAAGTTCGTTGCCGGTCGCCACGTCGATGCCATAGAGCCTCTGGCCGAGGCCGCCGACGACGATGGTGCCGTTGAGCAGTTCTGGATCGGTCAGAAAGCCGGTGTTGATGCTGAACACCCAGAGCTCGTCCAGCGTCTCCGCATCCAGCGCCCGCAGTTCGCCGTTAACGTTGGCGATGTAGAGGACGCCGTCGGAGAGGGCCGGCCGAGACCAGACCTCGCCGACGTGGACACGGCTTTTTTCTTCGCTGCCGGTGGCCGGGTCGAGAGTGTAGAGATTGCCGTCTGAGGAGGCGACGAAGATGAGTCCGTTGGAGAGGACCAGGCCGCCGATGACGGGCCCGTCCGTCTCGAAGTCCCAGAGGCAGTTGCCGGTCGCCGCGTCCAGGGCGTAGACGTTGCCGTCCCAGGCGCCGATGTAGACGATGCCTTTGCTGACGACGGGCGCGGCGTAGATGCCCTCCAGGTCGCGCTTCTGAGTCTCCTCGTTGCCGCAGACTTGCTCGTCCGAAGCCGGGAACTCCCAGATGATGTCGAACGTCTCCGGGTCGACGGCCGAAAGCTCGCCGCCGTTGAGGGTTACGTACAGGGTGTCCTCAGCAACTTCGGCAGGCGCCCAGCCGTCCGGGTTGTTGAAGCTGGCGCAGGCGGCGAGGAGCAGCACGAAGACGAGCAGCGGCAGGAGGCGGCCAAGGTGACGTGCGGGTGTACTGCGCCTCAGCGAACTTATCGTTTCGTCCTCCTGTGGTTTAGGGCCGCCGGGGCCTAGCTGGTTAAGGGACAGGATCGTATCCGCCGCTATTGAAGGGGTTGCAACGGACGAGGCGCCAGGCGGTTAGCCAGATTCCTTTGATGGCGCCGTGCCGGGAGATCGCTTCGTGACCGTAGTGCGAACAGGTTGGTTGGTATTTGCAGGCGCCGGGCCAGGAGGGCGATATGAAGCGCTGATAGAAGCGGATCGCACCGAGGGCCACCGGCTTCATGCGGAGGCCTCCGCAGGGCCGGCGAGGACGCCGGCGCGCTGAAGCAGCGATTGCGCCGCCGAGCTGAGGTGCGCGAAGTCGGCGTCAGCGGCCTTCGCCTTGGCGGAGAGGACGCAGTCGAAGCCCTGGCGCGTTTCCAGGACGCGGACGGTCTCGCGCAGGCGGCGCCGCACGCGGTTGCGGACGGTGGCGTTGCCCAGGCGTTTGCTGGTCACGAATCCGAAGCGGTTGTGGTCGCAGTTGGTGGACAAGGTTCTCAATACCAGCAGGTCGTTACTCCAGGTCCGCCCGCTGGCGAAAACGGCGTCGAAGTCTTTGCGGTGGCGGAGCCTGATCTGCCTGGGCAAGCCCAACGCGATCCTCCGGTTTACAGTCCTCCGACGAGCCCGTTGGGCGCCCGCGCGGTGGATCAGACAGAGAGCCGCCACCTGCCCTTCAGGGTGCGTCGCTTGAGGATGGCTCTGCCGTTCCTGGTGCGGTTGCGGTTCATGAAGCCATGTCGTCGCGCGCGGCGTCTCTTCTTTGGCTGGTACGTTCGCTTGGGCAAGAAGGCCTCACTTCCGTCTGCAGGGTGGCCTGCCAACTCCGCTTAACGGCAGGCCAGCCCGCATGGCGGGCCGCGCATAATTGTATACGGGGCCTACATATGGGTCAAACGGGGGAGTGGCGGTTGATTACGTTCGCGTTACGAGGCATTTGTATACCTATTACTCACCATTGTTTTCCTTGATATCGGTGCCTATAATGGCGCGAACATTAAGCCTGTCCTTGTCATAAGGTCGCCCAGCCACAGGAGATTGCCCGTGCCCTTCGCAGATAGAGTCCTGGTTTGCCGGGACTGCGGTGGCAACTTTTCGTTCACCGCAGGAGAGCAGAGTTTCTACGCCAGCCGTGGTCTCGACAACGATCCGGGGCGCTGTCAGAGGTGCCGAAACGCACGCCGTGCAGGCGGCGGCAGCGAATCGCCGTTGGGACAGGGCTACGTCAGCTACGGGCCTTTCGCCAGCTTCGGCGGGCGCACGGCGCGCCAGATGCACCCGGCTACCTGTGATCGCTGCGGTGAGGCGACCGAGGTCCCCTTCTTGCCGCGCGGCGACCGCCCGGTGTACTGCTCCGAGTGTTTCGCCATGGTCCGCCCGGCGACGGCGGACGTCGCCCAAGTTCGGGCCCGGCGTCGCTGATCCGGGACCGGCCGCGTCGTTTGGCCCGGCCTCTTGAGTAGCGTTGACGCCTTTGCGCGCTCGCCCGTACACTTATTCGCACAACCGAAGAGTCTGAAAGGCGAAGACGGAGACGAGTACGGCAGCCGATGCCGGCTTAGCGAGCCCCGGATGGTGGGAGCGGGGCGTGGCAGAGCCACCGGAAGATCACTCCCGAGCCGCCGACCGAAACCCGCAAGGGAAGTAGGCTCGGCCGGAAGCCCCCGTTAGCAGAGGCAGGCGTATAAGTCTTCGCCACGGCGGAGACCGTGCGCCAGGAACGAGCGCTCCGGCATGTCGGAGAAGCAGGGTGGTACCGCGAGCCATATGGCCCGTCCCTACGGGGGACGGGCTTTTTGATTGCGCGCCACGAGAAGAGGTTAGTGATGTTCGATCCAGTAGACAGCAGGCAGAGCTTCCCGAAGCTTGAGGAGGAGATCCTCGAGTTCTGGAAGCGACACGATACGTTCAAGAAGAGCGTCGAGGCACGCCCGGAGGAGAAGACCTACGTCTTCTATGAGGGGCCGCCGACGGCGAACGCCCGGCCCGGCGTGCACCACGTCCTTACGCGCGCGTTCAAGGACCTGTTCCCGCGCTACAAGACGATGCGCGGCTACCGCGTGCCCCGCAAGGGCGGCTGGGACACGCACGGCCTGCCCGTTGAGCTGGAGGTGGAGCGCGAGCTGGGCCTCAAGAGCAAGCCGGAGATCGAGGAGTTCGGCGTCGAGGAGTTCAACCGTCGCTGCCGGGAGTCGGTCTTCCGCTACGTCAAGGAGTGGACGAAGCTGACCGAGCGGATCGCCTTCTGGATCGACATGGACGATCCGTACGTCACCTATGACAACGAGTACATCGAGTCAGTCTGGTGGGTGATCAAGAGCCTGTGGGGCAAGGGGCTGATCTACCAGGACCGGCGCTCGACGCCGCACTGTCCGCGCTGCGAGACGTCGCTCTCGGACGCTGAGGTGGCGCTCGGCTACAAGGAGAACACGCCGGACCCGTCGGTGTCGGTGAAGTTCCGTCTTACGGAGGAGTCCGTGGCGGCGCTCGGCGACAAGCTTTCGGGGGCTGGCGGCGCCGTCTTTGTCGTCGCCTGGACGACGACGCCGTGGACGCTGCCCGGCAACACCGCGCTCGCCGTCAAGCCAGACGCTACGTACTCCGTGTACGAGATCGAAGGCGCACGCATCATCGTCGCCTCTGAGCGCCGCCAGGACGTGCCGGAGGAAGCGACCGAGGTTGCTACGCTGCCGGGGTCGGCGCTCGTCGGGTTGCACTACGAGCCGTTGTACGAGCCGCTGTCGTGGGGCGTGGCGGCGTCCTGGTTCGACACGGCGCAGGACGGCCGGCTGGCGTCTGTGGACGACCTGGGGACGGTTGAGAACGCCTACGTCGTGCTCGGCGGGGAGTTCGTATCGCTCGACGATGGTACCGGCGTCGTGCACGTCGCGCCGGCGTTCGGGGCCGAGGACTTTCAGCTGGGCAAGGAGAACGGCCTGCTGTTCCTCCAGCCGGTGGACCTGCGCGGGAACATGGCGGACGGCTCGCCCTGGGCCGGGCAGTTCGTCAAGGACGCCGACGCCGGGATCATGGATGACCTGGCGGAGCGCGACCTCCTCTTCAAGCGGGGCGAGATCAAGCACACGTATCCGTTCTGCTGGCGTTGCGACACGCCGCTGCTCTACTACGCCAAGCCGACCTGGTACATCCGCACAACCGCCGTCAAGGACCGCCTGATCGAGAGCAACGAGAAGATCAACTGGTATCCGGACCACATCAAGCACGGCCGCTTCGGCAACTGGCTGCAGAACAACGTCGACTGGGCGCTCAGCCGCGAGCGCTACTGGGGCACGCCGCTGCCGATCTGGGGGTGCACGTCCTGCGGCGCCAACCAGTGCATCGGCTCGCGCGCGGAGCTGCGAGAGCGCGCCGTTGACCCGGCGGCCGTGGACGCGCTCGACGACTTCCACCGGCCGTACATCGACCGCATCGAGCTGAAGTGCGCCGACTGCGACGGCGTGGCGAAGCGCGCACCGGAGCTGATGGACGTGTGGCTGGACTCGGGCGCGATGCCGTACGCGCAGTGGCACTATCCGCACGAAAACAAGGAGAAGTTTCGCGCCAACTTCCCGGCCGACTTCATCTGTGAGGCGGTGGACCAGACCCGCGGCTGGTTCTACACGCTGCACGCCGAGGCCGTGCTGTTGAACTCGATCGAGGAGGTGCCCGAGTCGATCGCTTTCCGCAACGTCATCTGCACCGGCCACATCCTGGACGAGAAGGGCCGGAAGATGAGCAAGAGCCTGGGCAACGCGGTCGATCCGTTCGAGGTCATCGACCAGACCGGGGCGGATGCGCTGCGCTGGTACCTCTACACGGCGACGCGTCCGGGAGACGCCCGGCGCTTCTCCATCAAGCTCGTGCAGGAGTCGCTGCGGCGGTTCTTCCTGACGTACTGGAACACGTACAGCTTCTTCGTCACCTACGCCAACCTCGACGGCTTCGACCCGACGAAGAGCGGGCCCGGCGAGCGGACTGAGCTGGACCGCTGGGTGCTCTCCGAGCTGAACGCGCTCGTGCGGAAGGTGACGGACGGCCTCGATGAGTACGATCCGACGACGACGGGCCGCGCGATCCAGGAGTTCGTGGCCGACCTCTCGAACTGGTACGTGCGCCGCAGCCGCCGCCGCTTCTGGCGGGGTGAGATGGACGAGGACAAGGTCGCGGCCTACCAGACGCTCTACACCTGCCTCGTGACGGTGGCGAAGCTGCTGGCGCCGTTTGCGCCGTTCATCGCCGAGGCCGTCTATCGCAACCTCGTCTGCGCGGTCGATAAGGAAGCGCCGGAAAGCGTGCACCTGACCGACTGGCCGGAGGCGGAGGCGGACCTCGTCGACCAGGCGCTGATGGACGAGACGCGGCTGGTCATGCG
>JADFKG010000095.1 GCA_022565075.1 Chloroflexota bacterium
GGAGCTGAGCCGGGGCCTGAGCGGCCCGCTGCCCAGGGCCTGAGCGGCCCGCTGCGAAGCAGCAAGAGCGGCCCGCTGCCCAGGGCCTGAGCGGCCCGCTGCGAAGCAGCATGAGCGGGAATACTGCGCCACCGTCTGGTGGGACGAGCGGTCACCGGAATCACAGATTGATCAGCAGCATGAGCGGGAATACTGCGCCACCGTCTGGGACGAGCGGTCACCGGAATCACAGATTGATCAGCAGCAAGAGCGGACAAAACCGCACCACCTTCGTCGAGATCGCGTCCCACCGCTGATGGTTCTCTACTCTTAGCGCAACGGAGGGACCATGGCGCATGCCAGGCCGAGCTTCACCATCGGGATCGAAGAGGAGTACTGGCTCGTCGATCGGCAAACGCGCGACCTGGTGCCCGATATGCCACCCGGTCTCGTCGCCGCCTGCGACAAGATCGCGGTAGGCATGGTGAGCCCTGAGTTCATTCGCTCCCAGATCGAAGTCGGGACCCCGGTCGGGGCCAACATCAAGGAGACGGCCGAGCACCTTTTTGCGCTCCGCCGTCTGGTTTCCGACGCCGTCACCAACTACGGCATGGCGATCATCTCGGCGTCGACCCATCCGTTCGCCGAATGGGCGGATCAGCGTCACACCGACAAGGAGCGGTACAACGTGCTCGAACAGGCGCTCCAGGGTGTGGTGCGGCGGCTCCTCATCTGTGGCATGCACGTGCACGTCGGCATCGAAGATGAAGACTTGCGCATCGACCTCATGAACCAGGTGCTGTATTTCCTGCCCCACTTGTTGGCGCTGTCGACGTCGTCGCCGTACTGGCACTCGGCAGACACCGGGTTGAAGTCGTACCGAACCGCGGTGTGGCGTTCCCTGCCTCGCACCGGTATGCCGGACGAGTTCGACGGCTGGCGTGACTTCGAGCGCCATGCCCAGGTCCTCATCGATGCCGGCGTGATCGAAGATGCCACCAGGCTGTGGTGGGACATCAGGCCGTCCGTCCGATACCCGACCTTGGAGATGCGGTCCACCGACATCGCCACCCGCGCCGAGGATGCCGTCACCCTGGCCGCCCTGTTTGTGTCCCTGCTCTCGATGCTGTATCGGCTGCGGGAGGACAACCAGCGGTGGCGTATCTACTCGCGTATGTTGGTCAACGAGAACGTGTGGCGCGCTCAGCGGTACGGGACCGAGGAGGGTCTCATCGATTACGGCATCGGAGAGATCGTCCCCTTTGCCGATCTCCTCGATGAGATCATCGAGCTCGTGCGACCCGACGCCGAGATGCTCGACTGCGTCGAGGAGGTCGAACAGGCCCGCAACATCCTGGAGCGGGGTACCTCAGCCGACCGGCAACGGGCGGCGTTCGCCAAGGCGGTTGCCGACGGCGCCTCGGAGAAAGAGGCGTTGATCGCGGTGGTGGACTTCCTGATCGACGAGACTGTGGCCGGGTTATGACCGATCGTCTGCGAATCGCAGGCGCCCAGATCGACCTGACCGTCGGCGACCTGGCAGGCAACGAGCGCAAGATCCTCGAAGCCATGGCCTGGGCTGAAGACCAGGGTGCCGACGTGTTGCTACTCCCCGAGCTTGCCATCACCGGCTATCCACCAGAGGACCTGGTGCTGCGAGAGGGCTTCGTCACCGAAAACCTTGCCGTTCTCGACCGGCTGGCTGCTGCTTCCGGCAGGGTGGCGGCCGTGGTCGGGTTCGTCGACCGGCTCGCTGCGGGGGTGATCGATGACGATGTCGTGAAGCGAGACGTGGCCAACGCCGCCGCAGTCCTGGCCCAGGGTGCCATCAGGGGGATCTACCACAAGGAACTGCTCCCGAACTACGGCGTCTTCGACGAGGCCCGTTACTTTGCGGAGAGCCGCGACCCGGTGCGGCTCTGGATGATGTCGGGGGTGACTACCGGGGTGTCGATCTGTGAGGACATCTGGTCTCCGGATGGGCCGCCCTCGGTGCAGGCGGCATCCGGGGCTGCGGTGCTACTCAACATCAACGGCTCGCCGTATCACATCGGAAAAGGGGAGGAGCGCGCCGCCCTCTTGCGCGATGAGGCGGTGCGGTCCGGCGCCGTCGTTGCCTACCTCAACACCGTCGGCGGCCAGGACGAACTCGTCTTCGACGGCGGCTCGATCGTTCTCGACCCGTCCGGGGAGCTGGCGGCGCGCGCCGTGATGTTCGACGAGGACCTGCTCGTGCATGACATCGAAGTGCCTGAGGTAGCGCCAGCGGCCGGGCACACCTTCGTGAGCGGCTCTACGGCCGCCGACAGGCCGCCCGTGGAGCCCAGGGTGGAGTCTCCGCCTCCCTACGAAGCGGAGGTCTACCAGGCGCTCGTCACGGGCACTCGGGACTACCTGGGGAAGACGGGCTTCAGTAAGGTGCTCGTTGCCCTCTCCGGCGGTATCGACTCCAGCCTCGTCGCCGTCGTCGCGGTCGACGCCCTGGGCGCTGAGAACGTCATCGGCATCGGCATGCCCTCGCGCTACTCTTCCGAAGGCAGCATCAAAGACGCGCAAGACCTGGCGGACAACCTCGGTGTGCGTTTCCTCGTCGTGCCGATCGAGCCGGCCCATGCCGCCTACCTGTCGATGCTCGAACGCCCATTCGCCGACCTGAACGGCGGAGCGGAAGGCACGGCCGAGGAGAACATCCAGTCGCGCATTCGCGGCAACCTCATCATGGCGCTGTCCAACAAGTTCGGCTGGATCGTGCTGACGACCGGCAACAAGAGCGAGTTCGCCACCGGCTACGCCACACTTTACGGCGATATGTCCGGCGGCTACGCGGTGATCAAGGACGTGCCCAAGACGCTGGTCTACCGCCTCGCCCGCTATCGCAACTCAGTCGGCCAGCGGCCGGTTATCCCCGAGTCCGTGATCACCAAGCCGCCCAGCGCCGAACTGAAGCCGGGCCAGCTGGACCAGGACTCGCTGCCGCCGTACGAAGTGCTCGACGCCATCATCGAGGAGTACGTCGAGAAGGATCGCGGCGTCGCCGAGATCGTCGCCATGGGCCACGACGAGGCGACGGTCAAGCGCGTCGTGCGCATGATCGACGTCACCGAATACAAGCGGCGCCAGTCTCCGCCCGGCGTCAAGATCACGCCCAAGGCGTTCGGCCGCGACCGCCGCCTGCCCATCGCCCACCGCTACCGGGGCCTGTAGCCAGACGTGGTCACGCCCGCTAAGATGACGCTCGTGACTATCAAGGCAGTGTTCTTCGACTTCGGTGGCGTCATGCTCACTCACATGGACGGCATCGACCACGCCGCCGTCGAGGCGAAGCTCGGACTGCCCGAGCGCACGCTCTTCGACTGCCTCTACCGCGAGAGCACCTATCGCGACTTCCAGGTCGGCGCCTGCACGCGCGAGGAGTGGTTCGACTCGATCCGCACGGCGGCGGCGAAGCGAATGGACGCTGACAAGGTCGACGACTTCATGAACGCCTGGCAAACGTCCGAGCGCCTGCTTGATAAGGACATGGTCGCCCTCGTCGGTCGGCTGCAGTCCTCCGGCTATACGACCGGCATCATCTCCAACACGATCCCGGGCATGGAGGAGCGGCTGCGCACCGAGATGCCGCACCTGATCTCGATCTTCGACGTCCGCATCGGCTCGGGAGACATCGGCGTCGCCAAGCCCGACCCGGCGATCTTCCGCCATGCGCTTGAGGCGGCCGGCGCCGAGCCTGAAGCGTCCGTATTCACCGACGACGTCAGCGCCTACGCCGCCGCCGCCCGCGATATCGGCATGCACGGCTTCCACTTCACTGGTTACGAGCAATTCGCCACGGATTTGCGGTCGATCGGCCTCGACGTATAGCGCGTTGACAGCCTGCCTCACGTTTGTCACAATATAGGAACTGATCGCTTACTTTAAGACTGAGGTGCAGCCATGATGACCGTCTCTGTAAAGGCCGCCGAGAAGGCGAAAGCAATGTTCAAGGAAAAGGGTCTTCCCGAGGACACCGGCCTGCGCGTTTTCGTTGCTGGTGGCGGTTGCTCCGGCTACCAGTACGGCATGGCCGTCGCACGAGAAATCGAGGACGACGACCTGATCATCGAGAACGCGGGCGTCAAGCTGGTCATCGACCCGGAAAGCGCGCCGCTCCTCGAGGGCGCCGAGATCGACTACGTCGACGACCTGATGAAGGCCGGCTTCACGATCTTGAACCCGAACGCGACCAGCTCCTGCGCTTGCGGCACCTCCTTCCAGACAGCAGAGGGCGGCGGCGAGGCGCGACCCTGCGCCCACTAGGCCCACCCGAATCCGAAACAAGAACCCGGAGCCATCACAGGCTCCGGGTTTCGCTTTCCCGGCTATAACGTCCCGCGGAGGTGCCCCATGACCTACTGGATCGTAGTTGGCTCCGAAGAGAACATGCGTATCGCCGAAGAGCGCGGATTCGACATGTTCGGCTTCAAGAGCACCCGTCGCTCCGAGGTCTCCAGCATGAAGCCCGGCGACCTCATCATCTTCTACCTCACCAAGATCATGAAGTTCGGCGGCATCGCCGAGGTCACGTCTGACTACTACGAAGACCACGAGAAGGTCTTCCGCAGCGTGAAGCCGAAAGAAGACTACCCCTGGCGCGTCAAGATCAAGAAGATCACCGTCCTCACGCCGGAGCAGTACCTCGACGTGCGCGAGATCGGCCCGACGATGGAGTACGTGAAGAAGTGGCCGGCGGAGCACTGGCGCCTCGCCTTCCAGGGCAACCTGCACAAGATCCCGGAGCGACTACAAGATGATCGAGGGCCTGATGCAGGAGGCTGTGAAGGTCAAGGCCTAGCGCTCTGCCTTGAACGACCAGTCGCCGTCAAGTAATTGCGGTTCGCCGTACCTCGGTATGATGATCAGGCGACTGAACGACAGGGTGGCGAGATCGGAGCCTGCAAGCAAAGGCCCGACAGTCACGGTAAGCAGTTCCCTGACGTCGGATACGTCCTCACTCCTGATCCGCGGGGGATCTGCTGGATCCTGCACGCCCGTGACGGACAGGCCTTCTTGATCGATGATTAACGCCGGGAAATCGCCGAATAGGGCGTTGTCGCCTTCCCATTCGAATCTGAACGTCGTCTCGGACGATGTGACGGCAACATCCGTAAGCTTCAGGGTTACGCCGGCTCTCGTCACGGATTCGCCTACCGAATGGTATCTGTCCGTCGGTAGTTCGTCCGAAGCACCAAACGGAGACACGGGCAAGCCGACAGTTTGATCAACGAACAGGGCGATGGGCGCTGCCACAACCAGCACAACTACTGCGATGTAAGCTGCTGTCTTCATCGAAATCTTGCCTACCATTGCTCGATCATCTATCGATAGAATAAGCATTGTCAATACCGATTTCTTGCGAGCCCGAAGGCGACGATCTGCCGTTCCTTCTGTTGCCCGCGTGTGGCCGCTCTCGTAAAGTGAACCCCGATATGTCTGACATCCCGCACGACGGCGCCGGTATCGCCGCGCCTGCCATCACATCTCCTTTCCGGGAGAAGATCGAAGCCGGCCGCTTCGTGATGTCGGTTGAAGTCGACCCGCCTCACGGCATCAAGCCTCAGAAGGCGCTGGCAGGCGCGCGCCTGCTGCGGGACGCCGGCATCGACGCCATCAACGTTGGCGACAGCCCGACGGCCAAGGTGCGCATGTCGCCGCTGGCGATGTCCGTCCTCCTCAAGCAGGAGCTGGGCGTCGACATCGTCATGCACTACACCACCCGCGACCGCAACGCGCTCGCCATCCACTCCGACATGATCGGCGCGCACGCGCTCGGCATTCGCAACATCCTCTGCCTGCGCGGCGACCCGCCGTCGCTAGGCGGATACACGGACATCGTCGGCGTCTGGGACGTCAGCGCCGTCGGCCTCATTCGCTTCCTCAAGCTGGCCAACGACGGCGTCGACTTCGCCGGGAAGTCGATCGCCGGCAAGGCGGACTTCTTCATCGGCGCCTCCGCCAACCTCAACGCCGACCCGATGGAGACGGAAGTGCGGCTGATGCGGCGCAAGGTCGAAGCCGGCTGTCACTTCTTCGTCACGCAGAACGTCTTCGACGAGAAGGTGCTGGAGCGCTTCCTGGACAAGACCGCGAAGTTCAAGCGCCCGATCATGGTCGGCGTTCTTCCCCTGCACAACAGCCGCCACGCGGAGTTCCTGCACGCCGAAGTCCCCGGCATGAACCTCCCGGACGACGTCCGCGAACGAATGCGCCGCGCCGGGGACGAAAACGGCCCCAAGGAAGGGCAGGCGATGGCGCGCGACCTGCTGGCGCTCGTCAAGGAACGCGCCGCCGGCGCCTACCTCGTGCCCTCGTTCGGGCGGTATGATATTATCGCCGAGCTAATCGCCGGCTGAACCAGAGTTCGATCGTCCCAGACTGCTCCAAGGAGGCACGCGTGACAACCAGGAAGGCACTAGATATGGTCTCTGCAGCGAAGCGTGAGATTGAGAACCTCAGCGTCGACCAGGTCAGGCAGGAGTTAGCGGGCGGCGACGCCGTACTCATCGATGTCCGCGATCAAGAGGAGCGCGTTCAGAACGGCGTGATCCCTGGTTCTGTCCACGTGTCGCGCGGGATGCTCGAGTTCGCAGCCGATCCGACGCTACCGTACTACAAGGACTGCTTCCAGCAGGATCGGCGGTTAGTCCTCCACTGTGCCTCGGGCGGCCGCTCGGCGCTCGCGGCCTTGGCGCTGACGGAGATGGGGTATAGCAACGTAGCTCACCTGGAGTCCGGGTTCAAAGGCTGGTTAGAAGCGGGCGCACCGGTCGAAGAGGCCTCCTGACCGGCCCGTCTTGGCCTTTAGCGCGCGGCCTTCAATTCTCGACGGCTTACGGTATGCTGGGATAGTCCGCCCGAACCCCTGAGGAGGCCCCATGAGCAGCACGAAGTTCCACTTCTCGCCCCGGCCGAACCGCGCCGGCGAGATCAACTGGCGTGAATGGGGCGACGAAGCCTTCCGCGAGGCGCTCGACGCCGGCAAGCCGCTGTTGCTCTCGCTTTCTGCCGTCTGGTGCCACTGGTGCCACGTTATGGACGAGACCTCATACTCCAACGAGGGAGTGATCAGCTACATCAACCAGCACTACATCCCGGTGCGCGTCGACAACGACCAGCGGCCGGACATCAACGCCCGCTACAACCTCGGGGGCTGGCCGACCACAGCCTTCCTCACGCCGGAGGGCGAGATCCTCTCTGGCGGCACTTACATCCCGCCGGACCAGATGCTGGAGGTGCTGCCGAAGGTCTACATCTACTTCATCAACAACCGCGACCAGGTCAAGGTCAAGACAGAAGAGCAACGCGGCGTCCGCAGCGCGGCGCAAGCCAGCGGCCGGGGCGAGGTCTCGCAGGAGGCCTACGATACGATCGTGGCCAGCATCTCCGGCCAGTACGACCCGGTTCACGGCGGCTTCGGTGATGCGCCCAAGTTCCCTCACACCGACGCGCTCGACCTCCTGCTGCACGCTCACCGCAAGACACGCGACCCGGACATCCTGCACATGGCACGCAGGACGCTGGAGTCGATGGCCGCCGCCGAGGTCTACGACCACGAATGGGGCGGCTTCTTCCGCTACGCCACGAACCGGGACTGGTCCGTTCCGCACTTCGAAAAGATGCTCGAAGACAACGCCGGCCTTCTAAGCAACCTGCTCACTCTCTACCGGACCACCAACAAGCCCGAGCACGCGACGACGGCGAACGGCGTCATCGAATACGTCCGCTGGAAGCTGCGCGACAAGACGCACGGCTACTTCTACGGCTCGCAGGACGCGGACGAGGAGTTCTACAAGCTCTCGAAGGCGGAGCGCGAAGGTCTCGACGAGCCCTACATCGATCCGACCTGCTACACGAGCTGGAACGCGATGATGATCTCGGCATTTCTCGAAGCTTCATGGACGCTGGATAAACGCGAGCTGCGCGACGAGGCGATCACGGCGCTGCGCTTCCTGCTGGACGAGCTGCGTCGCGACGGCGTCATGCACCGCTTCCGCCCTCAAGACGGCG
>JADFKG010000002.1 GCA_022565075.1 Chloroflexota bacterium
GATCGGGCCCTTCCCGGCGCTCGGCTGCTTCTTCGGCCACGCCCGTTTCGCTGGCTCGGCGGGTCGACCTGCCGTGGCTGCTGGCCGGCGTGCGAAACGGCAGTGAACCGGAGCCCCCGAGCCGTGGCGCGGCGGCCGAGATCTTCGAGCTGCTGCAGTCGAAGGGCGCGCTCTTCTACGACGACATCGCTTCCGCCACACGCCGTTTGCCGACAGACGTCGGGCGCGGCCTGTGGGAGCTCGTCGCGCGCGGCCTGGCGACCGCCGACGGCTTCCAGGCGTTGCGCTCGCTCATGGCCTCGAACAAGAAGCGCGGATTCCGGCGCCCGCAGAGAGCGCGCCTCTTCCGCACGCTGGCCGTGAGCGGGGTGCCGTCCGGCCGCTGGTCGCTGCTGCCGGAGTGGGAGATGGCCGGCGACAGCCTGGCGAGCGAGGAGCTGGCCGCGGCCTGGGCGGAGCAGCTGCTCTTCCGCTACGGCGTCGTCTTCCGCGACCTGGCGCGTCAGGAGAGCATGGGCGTGCCCTGGCGAGAGGTGCTGAGGGCGCTGCGGCGGATGGAGGCGCAGGGCGTCGTCCGCGGCGGCCGCTTCGTCGCCGGTTTCTACGGCGAGCAGTACGCGCGCCCCGAAGCCGTGGAGTCGCTGCGCACGGTGCGGAGGAGCGAGAAAGAGGGCGAGCTCGTCCGCGTCTCCGCCGTCGACCCGCTGAACCTGACCAGCGTGATCACGCCCGGCGATCGAGTGCCGGCGATCCACACGAAGTCGGTCGTCTACCGCGACGGCGTACCGCTGGGTGAAGACGAAGCAGCGGCGGCGCTGAGCGAGCGCCGAGCGCTCGTGGCGACGGCGGGATAGCCGGGGCAGCGTTGGGGATCAAGGAGTGGGCAGAGAAGCGAGTCCGAAAGCGGGATGTCTTCCTTGCGTTCGACGAGGCTGCCTTTCAAGCAATCGCCATATCGTCACTCGCGGCAGCCTTCCATGGAGTACCTACCGGCGATGCCGGTGAGTACCTGAGGGCCATCTGCGACGGACTTCGTGAGAGCGAAGCTCGCCTGTGGGGGTATAAGGGGAATCCCTCGGATTGGACTGATTCACGGTCAATGATCAAAGAAGGCAGGGCCGATTGGCGACAAGATCGCGAGGCGCGCCTCAGCCTGGCGTTAGAGCTGGAACAGGATCGAAAGGCTCTCGATTCAGTTGTCGGTCGATTCGATGATGAAGGCGAGCAGGTAACCGATGCGGCAATCCACTGTCTGTGGTCAATCAAAGACCACATGTTTGCCCATTGTGATGACTTGGAAGCTAAGGCGATTGGAGAAGGGCTATCTGCCCCCTCGCATTTTCACAAGCTTCGGAAGCGTGCGGCTCGAAGAGCATCGGCGCTACTCCGATAGATCGACCCTCACCCTCACGTAAGGGTTTACTTTGCGGCGCTAGCGGCATATCATTCCCCCGGAAAACGATGATCACGGCCCCTTTACGCTGACTTCAGGAGAGCCCTATGCACACACCTCTGCACACACCGATCTGCGACAAACTCGGCATCGAGTATCCGATCTTCCTCGCCGGAATGGGCGGCGTCTCACTATCGAAGCTGGTGGCCGCCGTCTCCAACGCCGGCGGCCTCGGCATCATGGGCGCGGCGACGCTCGACCCCGAGACGCTGCGTGAGGAGATCCGCAAGACGCGCGACCTCACCGATAAGCCGTTCGCCGTCGACCTCCTGGCGCCCGACCCGGAGATGATCCGGCCGCATATGCAGGTGGTCTTCGAGGAAGGCGTCAAGATCTTCGTCGCCGGCCTGGCCGTGCCGGAGGCGTTCATCAAGGAGATGCACGAGCGCGATATGCTCGTGATGGTGATGTGCGGCAAAGTGCGCCACGCAGAGAAGTCGGTCGCTGCCGGTGCGGACATCGTCGCCGCGCAGGGCACAGAGGCCGGCGGACACACGGGCGAAATCGGAGGCATGGCGCTGTTGCCACAGACCGTCGACGCCGTGAACGTCCCGGTAATCGCGGCCGGTGGTCTGGCGGACGGCCGCGGGCTCGTTGCGGCGCTGGCGTTTGGCGCAGAGGGCGCGATCTTCGGCACGCGTCTGATCGCCACTCCCGAGGCGCAGGCTGCGCCGGGCTACCGCGAGGCCATCGTCCGCGCGAACGAAGCGGACACGATGCGCACGCGCGCTTACACGGGCAAGACCGCCCGCACGATCAAGACTGCCTACGCTGAAGAGTGGGAGAAGAAGAGCGACGAGATCCAGCCGTTCCCGATGCAGGTGATGACCTCTATCCAGAACCAGGTTATGGACTACCCCGGCCTGACCGAGTCGTTCGACGTGACGCGCACGTTCATGCCCGCCGGTCAGGGCGCCGGCATGATCCGCGAGATTAAGCCGGCCGCCGAGGTCGTCCGCGACATCGTCCGCGAGGCGGAGGCGGTGATCGACAAGCGCTTCGTCCAGCCGTCCCTCGAAGCGCAGAAGAGTTAGCGCGACACCGGTCAGCGTGCCATGGCCGCGACGTCCCGCGCCGTTGTCCAGACCGCCCCGCGAACGCTAGAGTTTCGCGAGTTTCCGCTGCCCGAGATCGGGGATGACGATGGCCTGCTGCGCGTCGAGGCCTGCGGCATCTGCGGCTCAGACTACGAGCAGTACGAGGGCGTTTTGCCGGTGCGCCTGCCCGTCGTTCCCGGCCACGAGCCGGTCGGCCGGATTGAGCGGATCGGCCCGCGCCTGGCAGAACGATGGGGCGTCAAGGTGGGAGACCGCGTGGCTGTTGAGGCGCTGCTCCCGACCGCTGAGGGGCTGATCAGCCGCGGTGGTCTGTCGGCGTACGGCTACCTGAGCGTCGACCGCCCGCCGGGCCTCTGGGGCGGCTTCGCGGAGTATCTCTACCTGGCGCCGAACTCTGTCCTGCACCGCATCAGCGAGTCCCTGTCGCCTGAGATCGCGACGCTGTTCAATCCGCTTGGCGCTGGCTTCCGCTGGGCGGTGGCGATACCGCAACTTAAGGCCGGCGAGACGATCGTAGTTCTGGGGCCGGGGCAGCGTGGCCTCGCCAGCGTGATCGCGGCCAGGGAGGCGGGCGCCGGGCAGGTGATCGTCACGGGGCTCACGAGGGACAAGCACAAGATGGCGCTGGCCCGGGAGTTCGGTGCTACCCTGACCGTTAACGTCGAGACCGAAGACTTGCGCGGCGTTGTGCGTGAGGCGACGGACGGCCGCGGGGCGGACGTCGTGATCGACGTCACGGCCTACGCGACGGAGGCTGTGACGCAGGCGATCGACCTCGCGCGACAGGGCGGCCGTGTTGTGCTGGCCGGGACGAAGGGCCAGAAGCCGGTCGCCGACTTCTTCAGCGACCGCATCGTGGTCAAAGAGCTGACCGTGCTGGGCGCGCTTGGGGTAGACTACGACGGCTACGACCGGGCCGTACGCCTGATCGAGTCGGGGAAGTATCCGCTTGAGAAGATGCACACTCATACGATGCCGCTGGACGAGGCCGAGCGGGCGATCGATATGCTCGCCGGCAAGATTCCGGGTGAAGAGGCGATCCACATCGCCCTCGTGCCCTGAGCGATGGAAAGAGGGAGCATGGACGAAGAAGCGATGCAAAAGAACCTGGACCGGATGGCCAAGGTAATCGACGCTATACCGTTCATGAAGCACCTGGCGATGGAGTTCGTCGAGGGCGGCGAAGGCTTCGCCAGCGTCCGCATGCGCTATCAGGACGAGAACTCGACCGCGGGCCGGGCGCTGCACGGCGGAGCGATCGCCTCGCTGATCGACACGACGGGCGCGATGGCTGCGTGGACGACGGCGATGATCGCCTCCCCCAAGTACTTCGGTTCGACCGTTGGCGTCAACGTGAACTATCTTTCGGGGGTGATCGGCGAGGACGTGGTGGCCGAGGGGCGCATCCTGAAACGAGGCAAGGAGATCATCTACACGGACGTCCGCGTGACGAATGAGGCGGGCAAGCTGCTCGCCCAGGGGACGGTCGTGTACCGCATCGTGGAGACGGAGCGGGGCTAATGGCGGTCATCGCCAAGATCGAGCAGCCGGACTCCGACGACCTGAAGGAGATGTACGAGCGGCTGTCGCAGGCCGGGCTGGGTCTCGGCGTTCTCAACATCTTCAAGACGATGGCTCACAACCCGAAGCTCCTGCGTGACTGGGTGAGGATGGCGACGCCGCTTCTCACCGGCGGTCTGATGCTCTCGCCGCGGCTGCGCGAGCTGGCGATCCTGCGCGTCGGGCAGGTCAGTGGCAGCGAGTACGAGTTTGGGCAACACATACGCATCGCCCGGGCCGCCGGCGTTTCATACGAGGACATGGCCGCGCTCAAGGATTACGACGACGGCGATCACTTCAGCGACCTCGAGCGCGCGGTGATCGCCTACACCGACGACTGCGCGCGCCTGGAAGCCGGCGCCGCCGACCGGGCGCGTGATCTCAAGCGCTGGCTCTCGGACCGGGAGCTGCTGGAGCTGACCTTCTGCATCGGCCACTGGAGCATGGTAGCCCGCGTTCTCGTGCCGCTTGAGGTCGAGCTGGACGAAGCACTCCTTGCGGAGCTGCCGGACGAGTGGCGACAGTGGCTATGAAAGATTGGAAAGAAGCATGAAATTCGGACTGCTCTACGAGATCGAAGTCGTCAAGCCGTGGGACGAGAACAGCCATCGCAACGCTTTCATGGAAGCGCTGGACCAGATCAAGCTCGCCGAAGAGGTGGGGTTCGACTACGTCTGGGCGGTCGAGCACCACTTCCTGGGCGAGTTTTCGATCTCTTCTGCGCCCGAGGTGTTCCTCTCGGCCGTGGCGCAGCACACGAGCCGCATTCGCATCGGCCACGGCGTCGTCCTCTTGCCTTTCGGCTACAACCATCCGATTCGCGTTGCCGAACGCGCGGCCGTGCTGGACATCATGAGCAACGGGCGTCTTGAGTTCGGTACTGGCCGGTCGGCGACGCAGTACGAGATGGAGCCGTTCGGCGTCGACCCGGAGACGAACCGCGCGGAGTGGGACGAGGCCGTGCGCATGATCCCGAAGATGTGGACGGAGGACGAGTTCTCGTGGGATAGCGAGCTGATACGCATTCCGACGCGCAACGTCCTGCCCAAGCCGGTTCAGAAGCCGCACCCGCCGATGTGGATGGCCGGGACGCAGCCGTCGTCCGCGATCCTGGCCGCGGAGCGGGGCCTGGGCTTCCTGCACTTCACCTTCGCTGATCCCGAAGCGCTGGACGAGAAGGTGCAGGCGTATCGCGGTGGCATCGCCAAAGCCGAACCCGTCGGTTCGTTCGTCAACGAGAACTTCGCTGCGTTTACGCTGATGCATTGCGGCGAGACCGACGAGGAGGCGATGCGCGAGGGCGGTGGCGGCGCGGACTGGTATGTGCGGGCGAGCAACTTGCTGTACTCGATCTGGGCGCAGTCCGGCTCGAAGTCGTACGCCTGGTATGCCGAGCAGTTCGCGAAGGGTCGTGGTCGCGACACGGAAGACGTGAACGTCCAGAAGATGGCCGACGAAGGAATCCTCTGTCTGGGCGGGCCGGAGAAGTGCGCGCAAGTCGTTCGCCACTACGAAGAGCAGGGCATCGATCAGATCATCTTCCTCGTGCAGGCCGGCGGCACTTCACACGACGCGATTCAGCGCTCTCTGAGGCTTTTCGGAGAGAAAGTCATTCCGCAGTTCAAATAGGCGCACTTTCGGCGAATCTCCAGTTGACCGCGTGATAGGGCGATGCTAGGGTGCTCACAAGGGATCTAAGCGTCTGATAAGTTAACGATGGTAACGAAACGCAGGAATCCTGCCCGAACCAACGGAAAGCGCACGCGGCGTGGCCCGTACACCCGCCAGCTGATCCTCGACGCCTCTCTCAGCCTTTTCTCCAAGAGTGGCTTTGCGCGGACGACGGTGCGCGACATCGCCCGCAAGGCGGGGATAACAGACGCCGCGATCTACTACCATTTCGAGTCCAAGCGAGAGCTCCTCGAGGCGCTCGTGGAGGAGCGAGGTTTCCTCAAGAGTCTCGAGAACCTGGAGCGCGTCAGCGCCGATCTTCCGCTACGGGAGTTTGTCCTCTGGATGTCGGCCGGCGCGGTTAACCTGATGGACGAGAACCGCGACTTCCTGCGCCTGATCATCATGGAGGGTCTCGGTGGCGACGAAGCTGCCCTGGAGCAGTACACGCGCCTCATCGATCTCTGGGAACGGGCGCTAATCATCAACTTCGGGCGGTACGAGAAGAAGGGCGAGCTGGCGGTCGGTGTGGCAGAGGGGCTCGCGCCGCACATCATCTACACGATCCTGATGGCGTTCCAGGACAGCCTAATCGGCCGCCACGGCTTCGGCAGTCCGACGCCGGCGCAGCGTCAGGAAGCACTGAGGGCGTTCCTCGGTCCCAGCCTCGACCGGCTGCTGCGCGGCGTCAAGAACTAGCCGGCGCTCGTCATGACCGTCCGGGTTGGCCTCATCGGCTGCGGCTTCATCGGGCGCTTTCACTCCGCCGCCATCCGTGCCGTCGTCAGCCGCCAGCTGCTCGATGTCGAGTACGTCGCCGTCTGCGACGAGAACGCGGACCGCGCCCGCTCCTTCGCCAGGATCACGGGCGCCGAGGCTATCACCGACGCCGCGGAGGTCATCGACTCTCCTGACATCGACGCCGTCTACATCTGCGTGCCGACGGCTGACCACAAGGAGCTGGTGCTGCGCGCGGCCGACCGAGGCAAGCACATCTTCTGCGAGAAGCCGTTGGCGACCAACCTCGGCGACGTCGAAGAGATGGTCGCGGCCGTCGACGCGGCAAACGTGAGAGCGGCGGTCGGCCTCGTCCTTCGTCATTCGCCGATACTTACGGTGTTGCACGAGCTTATGCAGGACGCGACGCTGGGCCGGCTGATGACGGTCGTGTTCCGCGACGACCAGTTCTTCCCCATTACGGGCCAGTATGCGTCCGATTGGCGCAAGGATGTGGCGGTCGCCGGCGCGGGCACGCTGCTGGAGCATTCGATCCACGACATCGACGTGCTTCACTGGCTCGCCGGGCCGGTGCGAAGCGTGAGTGGCACGACGCGTAACTTCGCCGGCCACGAGGGTATCGAGGACCTCGTGGTCGCCAGTCTGGACTTCGAGAGCGGAGCGCAGGCCTCGTTGACGTCGATCTGGCACAGCGTCATCGGCCGCCCATCGACGCGGCTGATCGAGGTGTTCTTCGAAAAGGGGCTCTTTCACCTCGATCACGACTATCTGGGGCCGATTCACCTGCAGAAGCACGCCCTCAGCGCCGAGACGATCCCTGAGGAGGAAGTCCAGCGCCGCTACCTTCAAATGCTGGGCCTGGACGCGGCCGAGTTCGAGGGGATGCTTCGCTACTCGCTTGAGGACTACTTGTTCCTGAAGGCGCTGACGGAAGACCGAGCGCCGTTTCCGGATTTCCACACGGCGCTCGAGGCGCATCGCGTCGTTGATGCGATCTACCGGTCCGGCGAGGCCGGCGGCCCGGTAGTCCTGCTCTAGCGGGCGACCCGGCGGCGTGATCTTCTTCCCGCATTCACCGGAGTTTCCCCCGAACGTTCACGGTGGGCCGCGTGCGACACACCGCCGACTGGCGTCTATGTACGTACAGGAGGCCCAAGCCCAATGCATTTTGCGAAACTCTCCCGCACGCTGGTCGTCTGGACGAACGATGCCGAAGGACAGGCCCTCGCCGAGTACGGCCTGATCCTGGCGCTCGTGGCTATTGCCGCGGTCGGCGCTCTGGCGCTCGTCGGCGGTGCTATCTCCACACCGTTCTCGACGTTCGTCGATGCTGCCGGCATCGGCGGTAGCTAGAAGGAGCGGTCCGCCGGGGCGATCACGGTCGTCCCGGGCAGTGGCGTGTCGCCCGCGCCCTCGTCTGACCACGAGCCCCACTCATCGCCCAGGCTCCAGTCCAGCATCAGCACGTCCACCTCTTCGCCCTCTTCCACCGCGTCGACTTCGGCCGGGATCAGCGTCAGGCCGTTCGCTTTGGCCATCGAAGTCAGGATCCCCGATCCCTGCGAACCGGTCAGCGACGCGTAGTATCGACCATCGCGGCGCGTCACGGCGCAGCGCGCCAGGAACACGCGGGGGTCATCGACGTTCGTGATGCGGTCTGTCGCGATCGCTCGGACGACTGGACGCAGCCACTCTCGCTTGCCCATCATCTTCATGATCGCCGGCCGGCCGAAGAGCTCGAAGGCGACCATCGAGCTGACGGGGTTGCCGGGCAGGCCGATGTGCGGGATGCGCCGGCCGTCGCGCTCGAAGGTGCCGAAGGCCAGCGGCTTGCCCGGCTTCATCGCTACCGTCCAGAAGGCAACCTTGCCTTCCTTGGCCAGGACGTCCTTGACGATGTCATAGTCGCCCTTTGACACGCCCGCCGACGTGATCAGCATGTCGGCCGCCAGCCCATCCTGGATCTTCGCCGTCAGCGCCTCGACCGTGTCCGCGGCGATGCCCAGAAGCCGCGGCTCGCCGCCGAAGCGCCGGACTTGCGCCGCGATGCCATAGGCGTTGGCGTCGTAGATGCGGGAGCCCTTGCGAGGCTGCCCCGGTTCCAGCAGTTCGTCGCCCGTCGAAAGCACAGCGACGACCGGCCGCCGTATCACGCGCACCTCATCGCGGCCCAGCGAGGCGATGACGCCGATCTCCTGCGGGCGGAGCACGGTGCCCCGTCCCAGGACGCCGTCGCCCGTCCGGACGTCCTCGCCTGCGCGCCGGATGTTGGCTCCCGTTGCGGCTTCTTTGAGCACGTGCACGCTGCCGGAGAGCGATCCGGCGCCTTCCGGCGGGCGCGTGAACGGCTCGTCCGTCTCCTCGAACGGCACGACGGCGTCGGCGCCCTCGGGGATCGGGGCGCCCGTCATGATGCGCACAGCGGTGCCGGGCTCGACGTCGCCCGCGAAGATGTAGCCCGCCGCTACCTCGCCGATCACACGCAGCTCGCGCGGCGACGCCTCGGACGCGCCCGCCGTGTCCTCCGCGCGCAGGGCGTAGCCGTCCATCGATGTGTTGTCGAGGGGTGGGATGTCGAAGCCGGCGGCGACATCCTCGGCCAGCACCTGGCCGAGCGCCTGCAGCGGGTGTTTCTTCTCCTCCGGCAGCACCTGAACCTGGGCGAGGAGCTGCTGGAGGGCTTCTTCGATGCTGATCAAGCGGGTCGGCTTAGCTAGCCGAGCTTGACGACGAGGCAGGTGGTGGTGCGCTGGACGCCGCTCACCTGCTGGATCGCGTCGGTGATCGCCCGGCCCAGCTTGTCCAGGTCGTCCGATTCGATCAGCGCGATTACGTCGAAGGGGCCCGTGACCGCCTCAACCGACACGACGTTGGCTTCCTTCAGCTTCACCTTCTTGACGCCCTTGGCGATATCGCTGGCCTTGCCGACCGCGGATTCAATCAAAACGTACGCGCGCATGTCCTGGGCCGCCTCCTCCTGCTTCTTGTCTCCTGACGGGGCAAAGCATAGCGCGAATGAGGGGCCTGTCAACACGTCTGTACGCAGGCCGCCGCACGCTGCTAGTCTGTGCCCATGAAGACCACTTCCTTCGGCTCCACGGACCTCGAAGTCACGAACCTGTGCCTCGGCACGATGCAGTTCGGCTGGACGGCGGATGAGGCGGCGTCGGTGTCCGTCCTCGACGGCTACGTTGAGGCCGGTGGCAACTTCATCGACACCGCCGACATCTACAGTCGCTGGGCGCCCGGCAACCCCGGCGGCGTCTCGGAGGAGATCGTCGGCCGCTGGATGAAGGAGCGCGGCAACCGCGGCGACCTGGTCGTAGCGACGAAGTTGCGCGGCCAGATGTGGGAAGGCCCGGACGGTGAAGGGCTGGGCCGCGCGCACATCGAGCGCGCCGTCGAGGATAGCCTGCGCCGTCTCCAGATCGAGACGATCGACCTCTACCAGACACACTGGCCGGACGATGATACGCCCCTCGAGGAGACGCTGACGGTCTTCGGGGAACTCGTGACGTCGGGCAAGGTGCGTTACGTCGGTCTCTCGAACTCGCCGACGGAGCACATGTCGGAGGCGCTGCGCCTGGCCTCCGAGAGCGGCCTGCCGAGCTTCGTCTCCTTGCAGCCGCACCACAACCTCGTCTGGCGCAAGGAGTATGAGGCCCGCAAGGCAGCGTTCTGCGAAGAGAACGGCATCGCCGTGATCCCGTACAGCCCGCTGGAGGGCGGCTTCCTTACCGGCAAGTACCGCCGCGGTGAGCCGCTCCCCGACAGCCAGCGCGCGGGCGGGGTGAAGCGTTTCCTCACAGACGACGGATTCGCCGTCATAGAGGCGCTGCAGGAGATGGCCTCGGCCAGGAAAACGACGACCGCTGCGGTGGCGCTGGCGTGGTCGCTGACGCGGCCGGCCATCGTCGCCCCGATCATCGGCGCCAACAGCACGGAGCAGCTCGCCGATCTGCTGCCGGCGGGCGACCTCTCGTTGTCCGCCGACGAAGTACGAGCGCTGGACGAGGCCAGCGCCTGGGCGGCGAACTGAGACCAGTCCGCCATGGCACCTGACACCGATATCCAGCAGCTCGAAGCGTCCGCACTTGAAGGTCTGGACGCCGCGTCTGACATCGCCGCGCTCGAGGAGTGGCGCGTCGCCTATCTCGGTCGCAAGGGCCGCCTGACCGGCCTCCTCCGCGGCCTGGCGTCGCTTTCGATCGAAGAGCGTCGCACTGTCGGCCGCGCGGCCAACGAGCTGAAAGATCGGCTGGAGGAGGCACACGAGGCGCGCCGCCACGCTGTCGAAGAGGCGCGCGTCGAGCAGGTCATCGTGGGCGAGCGTCGCGACGTTACGCTGCCGGGGCCGCCGCTCCCCAGGGGCCGGCTGCACCCGATCACGCAGACGATGCGGGATATCGTCGCCTCGCTCTCCGGCATGGGGTTCCAGGTGGCGGAGGGGCCCGAGATCGAGTGGGACCGCTATAACTTCGAGGCGCTGCGCATCCCGCAGGACCATCCGGCTCGCGACATGTGGGACACGCTCTGGATCGACTACGAGAAGGACGGCCGCCGCCCGATGCTGATGCGCACGCATACGTCGCCCAACCAGATCCGCGTGATGGAACAACGCGAACCGCCGATCCGTATCATCGTTCCCGGCAAGTGCTACCGCTTCGAGGCCACCGACGCCACGCACGAATGGATGCTGACGCAGGTCGAGGGGCTGGCGGTGGACGAGGGCATCAGCCTGACCGACCTCAAGGGCACGCTCGCTGAGTTCGCGCGGCAGATGTTCGGCCGCGACCGCAAAGTGGGCTTCCGCTGCGACTACTTCCCGTTCGTCGAGCCCGGCATGGAGTGCCGCATCGATTGCTTCCACTGCCGCGGTGACGGCTGTCGCACGTGCCATCAGAGCGGCTGGATCGAGATCCTCGGCGCGGGCATGGTGCACCCGGAGATCCTGGCCAACGCCGGCTACGACCCGGAGCGCTACACGGGCTTCGCGTTTGGGATGGGCGTGGAGCGGATCGCGATGCTGCGCTACGGCGTCGACGACATCCGCCACTTTTACAGCAACGACCTGCGATTCCTGAGACAGTTCTGAGGAGGCCCTGTGCGAGTACCACTGCGGTGGCTGTCCGAATACGTTGACCTCGTCCTCGAACCCGAGGAGCTGGCGCGTCGCCTGACGACAGCCGGCGTCGAGGTCGGCGAGATCATCACTGCGGGCGACTGGCAGAACATCGTCGTCGGTGAGGTTGTGAAGCTGGACAAGCATCCGAACGCCGACCGCTTGACGCTGCCAACGGTTGATATCGGCGGCGGCGAGCGGCGCCAGGTCGTGTGTGGCGCGCCGAACATCGCCGTCGGCCAGAAGATCGCTTACGCTGCCGTCGGTGCGCGCCTGCTCGACGGCCACAGTGGCGACGCCATGGTCCTGCGCAAGGCGAAGATCCGGGGCGTCGAGTCCCAGGGCATGGTCTGCTCGGAGAAGGAGCTGGGCCTGGGCGAGGCGCACGAGGGAATTCTCGTCCTTTCGCCCGAAGCGCCCGTCGGCGCGCCGCTCTCGGAGGTGCTCGGCGACACGGTGTTCGACTTCGACCTGACGCCCAACCGGCCCGATCTCTTCTCCATCATTGGCATCGCGCGGGAGGTCGCGGCGCTGACGGGGCAGAAGGTGCGCGATCCGTCGATCCAGTACGAAGAGAAGGGGCCCGCGGTGAAGGGACGCGCGAAGGTGACTGTCGCCGACCCGGATCTTTGCCCGCGATACGTCGGCGCTCTCATCGAAGGCCTGAAGATCGGCCCATCGCCGGACTGGATGCAGGAGCGCCTTACGGCCGCGGGCCTGCGGCCGATCAACAACATAGTCGACATAACTAACTACGTCATGTTGGAGATGGGCCAGCCGCTGCACGCGTTTGATTACGACAGGCTGGCCGAGCACCACATCATCGTCCGCCGCGCTGAGGCTGGCGAGAAGATGGAGCTGATCGACGGCAGCAAGCACACATTCACGAACGAGATGCTTCTGATCACGGACGCCGATCGCTCGGTCGCCGTCGCGGGAGTGATGGGCGGCTTCGACAGTGAGGTCACCGAGGACACGACGGCGGTGCTGCTGGAGGCGGCCAACTTCAACGGGCCGAACATCCGCCGCACAAGCAACGCTCTGAAGGTGCGGACAGACGCCTCGACGCGGTTCGAGAAGGGTCTCAGTCAGCACCTGCCGCCGGTCGCCGCCGCGCGGGCCATCAAGCTGATGGTCGATCACGCGGGTGGCAAGGCGGCGACCGGCGTTCTCGACAAGAACCCCGGGAAGGCGAAGGAAGGGCGCGTGACCGTGACGATGGAGCGCATCGTCCGCGTGCTGGGGATCGAGCTGTCCACGAAGCGCATCCGCGAGATACTGACGGCCCTCGGCTTCGGCGCACGCTGGATGCCGCCGGACCGTTTCGTCGTGCGCGTACCTTACTGGCGCACTGACGTCAGCATCGCAGACGACGTGATCGAGGAGATCGCGCGCATCGAGGGCTACGATCAGCTGCCAACGAGCCAGCTCCGCGGCCAGATCCCGGAGCTTGTGCCGCAGCCGCGCCGCGATCTGCGCGAGAGGGTGCGTGACGCCCTGGTCGACGCCGGGATGCAGGAGATCATCACGTATTCGCTGACGGACCTCGAGTCGCTGCGGAAGGTGCTGCCGAAGGAGGAGCTGGCGGCGGCGCCTCCCCTGCGCGTCTCCAATCCGCTGAGCCGGCAATGGGAGTATGCGCGCACGACACTCCGCCACGCGCTGCTCGACACGCTCGCCTCGAACCTGAGGGGCGACCAGTCGCTGATAAGCCTCTTCGAGATGGCGCGTGTCTACCTGCCGCGTGAGGACGATCTGCCCAACGAAGTAGAGATGGCGTTTGGCGTGGTCTCAGGCCGCGAGCCCGACCGCTGGGGCCGGCCAACCGGCGAACCGGCCAACTTCTACGCTGCCAAGTCGCGGCTCGACCACGTCTTCGCGGCGCTTCGCATCACTGCGGACTATCGTGAGGCGACGGCCTCCGCGTACCTCCCCGGCCGCACTGCCGAGGTTTTCGTGGGCGGCGTCCGCGTTGGCCTCATCGGCGAGGTCCATCCACGGGTGGTCGAAAGCTTTGACATCGGCCGCGAGGTCGCGATGTTCGAAGTCGATCTCGACGCGCTCTTGCCGCACGTCAGCGAGATCGTTCATTTCCAGCCGGTGTCGGCTTACCCGGCGGTTGAGGAGGACCTGGCGATCGTTGTTGCTAAGGACGTTGCCGCCGGCCGCGCGCTGGAGCTGATCCGAGCGTCGAAGCTGGTCGCCAGCGCGTCAGTCTTTGACGTCTATAGTGGTGACCCGATCGCGGCTGGCAAGAAGTCGCTCGCCTTCGCGATTTCGTATCAGGCCGAGGGGAAGACGCTGAGCGACGCCGATGTGGCGAAGGAACGCAGGCGGATCGTTGAGCGCTTGCAGCGCGAGCTAGGCGCCGAGCTGCGCGCTTAGGCCAGCACCACGACAACGGCGATTGCCGCGGCCACGGCGAGGACCAGTAGAAGGAGCGCAAGAAGGTCACCTCGACTGGCGGAGGAGAGGCGGACTGGTCCCAGGCGGCCTCGGCGGGCTTCGGCGCGCTCACGCTCCATTCTGTCGGCCTTCTGTTTCGTTTGGGCCGCGAGGTCGTGGAGCCACTTGCTCATGACGCCTCTCAGGCGGCGGCAGCGGCCGTCTTCGCCTTTTCGGCGAGGGCTGCGAAGGCCGCTTCGTCCCGAACGGCCAGATCGGCAAGGAGCTTGCGATCTACCTCGACGCCGGCCGTGGCGAGGCCATGGATCAGCTTCGAGTAAGTGAGGCCGTGCTGGCGGGAGGCGGCGTTGATGCGCTGGATCCAGAGCCGCCGGAAGTCGCCCTTGCGGTCGCGCCGGTGCTGGTAGGCGTAGCGCAGCGCGTGCATGACGGACTGGTTGGCCTGCTTGAATATCTTATGGCTGAGGCCGCGGTGGCCCTTCGCCATCTTGATGATCTTCTTGTGGCGGCGACGTGTTACGCCTCCGCCTCGTGCTCGTGTCATCTGCTGGAAGTCTCCTCTTGGATGTCTGCCTGGGATCAGGCGTACGGCATCAGCTTCTTGAGTCGCTGGGCGTCGCCCTTCGCCACGGAAAGCTTACCAGAGATGTCCCGCAGGGTCTCGCCGCGCTTCTTGCGGCGGAAGTTGTTGATGCCGATCTTGCGGCGCAGGAACTTGCCGCTGCCGGTCACGTAGATCCGGGCCTTGGCGCCGGAGTGGGTCTTCATCTTGTATTTCTTTGCCACTTCTACCCCTCGTCCTTCTTTGCGGTGGTCGCCGTTTCCGCCTTCTTGGCGGCAGAAGCATCGCCGTCACCGGCGGGCACTGCCCCGGTCTCGACCTTCGCCTCGACCGCGTCTTCCGCCTTGGCTGGCGTCTTCTCGTCGTCTTCGGCGGGCGCTGCCCCGGTCTCGACCTTCGCCTCGACCGTCTCTTCCGCCTTGGCTGGCGTCTTCTTGTCGACTTCGGCGGGCGCGGCCTTGGTCTCGACTTTGGCTGCGGTCGCCTTCTCAGCCCTGGTTGCCGCCTTCTTGCCTTCGCTGCCGGCTTTGTTGCCGGGCTTTCCCTTAGCCCCATCCTTCGCCGTCGGCTTCTTGGCCGTCGGCGTCAGAATCACCGTCAGGAAGCGGCCCTCCATCCCTGGCGGCTTCTCGATGGTCGCCGTGTCTCCGAGGCCACTGATCGCCTTGTTCAGCACTTCCCGGCCGACTTCCGGATGCGAAATCTCGCGACCCCGGAACATCACCGAGAGCTTGACCTTGTCGCCCGTGGCCAGGAGCCTGGTGGCGATCCTGACCTTGAGATCGATATCGTGCTGGCCGGTCCGTGGCCGCAGACGCACCTCGTGGATCATCGTCCCGCGCTGATGCTTGCGGGCGTCCCGCTCCCGCTTCGACTGCTCGTACTTGAACTTGCCGTAGTCGAGGATGCGGCAGACGGGCGGCTTGCCGTTGGAGTCCACCTCTACGAGGTCGAGGCCGGCTTCACGGGCCCGCGCCATTGCTTCAGCGAACGGGATAATCCCGTAATTCTCGCTGCCTTCGCCGATGACGCGTACCTCGCGAGCGCGTATGCGCTCGTTAGTACGAAGCTCGCGAGCGATGGGCTAGTTCCCCTTCGAAATGCACTGCGCCACTGTCGGAAAAGCATAGCACATCTCATAGCGCCATCACACGGATGATCGAGGTGACTTGCGTTAAAACTGTGGCGCCCGGTCGCCCGTTGCCGGCGCCGTTCGCTCGTATCCCTCACACGTCAGCACCGGCAGCTGCGGGTAGCGGCGAAAGCGCTCGTCGGTCTCCGAGCGGCGGCAGCGATAGAAGCGGCTACCGCGGGCCGTCTCAACGACGTGCGCGAAGGTGCAGTCAGCGCAGAGGCCGGCGTTCTCGTCGCTCACCGGAGAAACTAGCCTGCTGCCTTCGGTGCTACGTACTTTGGCACCTCCGATTCGCCCCGCATGCGCTCGATGATCTCCGCCACCGGCAGCGCCTTCAGGTCCTCGCCGCTGCGCAGGCGCACGGCGGCGGCGCCCGCATCCGCCTCGCGGTCGCCGACGACGAGCATGTAGGGCACCTTCTGCAGTTGGGCGTCGCGGATCTTCGCCTGCATGCGTTCGCTGCGCTCGTCGACCTCGACGCGCAGTCCGGCGGCCCGCAGGCTCTCCGCGACCTCATTGCCGTAGGGTACGTGCCGGTCGGCGATCGGGATGACGACGGCCTGGACGGGCGCCAACCACATCGGGAAGGCGCCGGCGTAGTGCTCCAGGAGGACGCCGAAGAAGCGCTCTATCGAACCCAGGATGGCGCGGTGAACCATGAACGGCCGGTGCTGTGCGCCGTCTTCGGCGATGTAGTTGATGTCGAATCGCTCCGGCAAGTTGAAGTCGAACTGGATCGTCGTCGTCTGCCACTCGCGGCCAAGCGCGTCGATCATCTTGATGTCGATCTTTGGTCCGTAGAAGACGGCGCCACCCTCGTCGATGTCGTAGGGCAGGTCGTGTGATTCGATCACGTCGCGAAGGATGTTCGTAGACATGTCCCAGTCCTCGATCGAGCCGGCAAACTTGCCCCGTTCGTCCCGAGTTGACAGGTAGACGTGGAACTTGTCGAAGCCGAACGCCCCAAGGAAGAACATCGTGAAGTCGACGCAGCGCTCGATCTCCGCCTTCACCTGGTCGGGACGGCAGAAGATGTGGGCGTCGTCCTGCGTGAAGCCGCGGACGCGCATCAGGCCGTGCAGGACGCCGGAGCGCTCGTAGCGGTAGACGGTGCCCAGCTCGCCCATCCTGATCGGCAGGTCGCGATAGCTGCGCAGTCTGGTCTTGTAGATCTGGATGTGGAACGGACAGTTCATCGGCTTGGCGTAGTAGTCCTGCCCGTCAATGTCCATCGGCGAGTACATGTTCTCTTTGTAGAAGTCCAGGTGCCCGCTCTTCTCCCAGAGCGTCGACTTGCCGATGTGCGGCGTGTAGACCAGGTCGTATCCCGCTGCGAAGTGGGCCTCGCGCCAGAAGTCCTCGATGATTGAGCGCACACGCCCACCCTTGGGGTGCCAGTAGACGAGGCCCGGGCCGAACTCCTCGTGGAAGGAGAAGAGGTCCAGCTCGCGGCCCAGGCGGCGGTGGTCGCGCTTCGCCGCCTCCTCGATCGCCTCGAGGTGGGCGTCGAGCTCCTCCTGCGTGTCGAAGAGAGCGCCGTAGACGCGCTGCAGCATTGGGTTCTTCTCGCTGCCACGCCAGTAGGCGCCGGCCACGCTCATCAGCTTGAACGCCGGCACCTGGCCGGTGCGCTCGACGTGCGGCCCCTGACAGAGATCGAGAAACTCGCCTTGCTTATAGATGCCGACTTCTTCGTCGCCGATCTCGTCGATCAGCTCGAGCTTGTACGGCTGGTCCTTGAATAGCTTTCGCGCCTCATCCTTGGAGACCAGCGACTGCTCGAACTCGACGTCGGAGGCGATCCGCTTGCGCATGCGCTCTTCGATCTCCGGCAGGTCGTCGAGCGTGAGCGCGCGCGGCAGTTCGAAGTCGTAGTAGAAGCCGGTATCGATCGGCGGGCCGATGCCGACGCGGGCGTCCGGGAACATCTCGACGACGGCCTCCGCCATGACGTGCGCGGCGGAGTGGCGGAGGCGATCGAGTCGCTCCTCTTTTGACATCTCTTTCAGATTCGCCATCTGTTTCCTCTCATCTCTTCGTCGTCCTCGCTTCTCTCGTCGTCCCGCCGCACGGTTGTGTCGCCGCGCGGCGCCGTAGTGGCGGTGGTCATCACCCGTTTCCTGGTAGGCGCGCTCTCTCCCCTCAGCAGCTGGTTTGCGGCGGGCAGCACGATCTGCGCTTCGTAAAGCCAGAACGCAGTCGAAAACAGGATCAGCGGCGAGCCGGCCAGGAGCGCCCACCACGGGATGTGCGCCGCGACGATTACAAGTACGAAGAGGAACAGCAGTCCGTGCCCGACATGGACAACGTAGATCTCCGCGCCGAGCCAGCGGTTCATCTCGGCGGCTCCTTGCCGAAGCGATACAGGAGCCAGTAGTGCATCACCATCATCCCGATAGCGATGAGGCCGAGCACGAACATGGCGCCCGTCAGTCCCCAGCTGCCGTCGGCCGCGGCGATGCCGCCGAAAACGAGAGCCGCGCCGAACATGACAATGGGCACGGCCCAGAGCCAGACGCGCAGGAGCAGCATCGTCAGGCTGTTGTCGCCGGTCTGTCCGTGTGCCATCTGACTCCTGCTTCCTCCATCAATGTTGCCTGTCGCCAAAGAAAAAGCCCCCGCCCAACGTTGGGACGGGGGCTTCCCGTGGTTCCACCCAGCTTCTCCGCCGGACGGCGAAACTGCGCCTCGCCTGGCGGACTCTTTAGGCCGTTAACGGGTGCCTCCGGGCCGCTTACGTCCGCCAGGCGGATTTTACGGCCGGCTCGCGGGTGGTTTCGCCGTGGCAGTGGGCTGGCTCGCTCTCAGTACCCGTGCGGGGTGCTCGCCTTCCTGTCGCCGTGCGCCGGCTACTCGTCCCGGTCAGCGCCATCGTATTCAGAGTGGTGGGCGCTGTAGGATTTGAACCTACGACCTCAGCGATGTCAACGCTGCGCTCTAACCAACTGAGCTAAGCGCCCACGCGCTAAAGAACATCGTATCAATCGATGGGGAAGGCGGTCAACGAAGTGGAGGTTCGCACCGATGGCCTTGATTCGTTGGCGCGCTTCCTGAGACAATGTAACGGCGATGGTCCCATCCCATAGCGGGACGGTCGCTTCGTTGCCCTGCTTTTCGGGCGCGTGCTATACTGCGCGAACCTGAGAAACGGGGCAAAATAGGATGGGCCACTAGCTCAATTGGCAGAGCAAGCGACTCTTAATCGCTAGGTTCAAGGTTCGAGTCCTTGGTGGCCCACCAGGTAGTAAGAACAAACGATGTTGGCACTTCAACCCGCACGGCAAGAGACGGACTACGTGGACGGAGTTCCGCATCGGCTTGACGTAGTGCGCGCCGGGGAAGTGTCGGAATTGGTAGACGAGCGTGATTTAGGTTCACGTGCCGAAAGGCGTGGGGGTTCGAGTCCCCCCTTCCCCACCAGGCGATCGGGGCCCAGCGGCCCTGTCGGAATCAAGGAGGGTTAGTTGGCGGATCCACTCCTCAAGATAGAAGACCTGCACACGCAATTCTTCACGGAAGAAGGCGTGGTCAACGCGGTCAACGGCGTCAGCTACGACGTCATGCCAGGCGAGATCCTGGGCCTCGTGGGTGAGAGCGGTTGCGGGAAGACCGTGAGCGCTCTCTCCATCCTTCGTCTCATTCCCAACCCGCCCGGCAAGATCACCAGCGGCAAGATCATCTTCGAGGGCCAAGACATCCTCAAGATGAGCGAGTCCGAGATACGTCACATCCGCGGCAACAAGATCGGCATGATCTTCCAGGAGCCGATGACGTCGCTCAACCCGGTGCTTACAATCGGCCGGCAACTCACCGAAACGCTCGAACTGCACCTGAAGATGGACGGGCAGGCCGCCACCCAGCGCGCGATCGAACTGCTTGAGATGGTTGGCATTCCGGACGCCAAGTCGCGAATCAAGGACTACCCGCACCAGTTCTCGGGCGGTATGCGCCAGCGGGTGATGATCGCGATGGCGCTCTCGTGCAACCCGAAGCTGCTTCTCGCCGACGAGCCGACGACCGCCCTGGACGTGACGATCCAGGCGCAGATCCTGGAGCTACTGACCCGCCTCACCCGCGAGCTGGGAACCTCGGTGATCATCATCACGCACAACCTCGGGGTCGTCGCCCGCTACGCGGACCGTGTCAACGTGATGTACGCCGGCCGAATCATCGAGTCGGCCAGCGCCATGGAGCTTTATCCCAACCCCCGGCACCCGTATACGCTGGGCCTGCTGCGCTCCGTGCCAAGACTGGACCAAGCACAGAAGTCGAGACTCGACCCGATCGAGGGCATGCCGCCGGACCTTATTCGCCTGGGCCCCGGCTGCTCATTCCAGCCTCGCTGCCGGTTCGCCGTGGATCGCTGCAAGGAAGAAGTCCCGCCGCTCTTCGACGTTGGGCCCGAGCATGTGGCGGCGTGTTGGGAATGGGAGAATGTAAGCAAGGCAGCGTCCGCTAAAGCCGACGTGGATGCCGCCTAGAACGAGGACGCGATGACGATCGAACAAGCGACTCCACCACCGGCGCCCGGCACCCCCGGCGAGACCATCGTCGAGGTGAAGGACCTGAAGATGTACTTCCCGGTGACTTCCGGGATCATCTTTCAGCGAAAGGTCGCCGATGTTAAGGCTGTCGACGGCGTTACCTTCAGCATCAAGCAGGGCGAGACGCTGGGTCTCGTCGGTGAGAGCGGCTGTGGGAAGACGACCCTCGGCCGGGCCGTGCTCCTCCTTTACAAGCCGACCGCGGGCTCGATTACGTTCCGTGGCGAGGAGCTGACGACGATGCGCGGCGGCACCCTTCGCCGCATGCGCCGCAACATGCAGATGATCTTCCAGGACCCGTACGCGTCGCTGAACCCGCGCATGACCGTTGGCAGCATCATCGCTGAGCCGCTGATCATCCACGGGCTGGCGAAGGACCGCAAGGAGCGCCAGAAGAAGGTTCAGGAGCTGATGGAGACCGTCGGCCTGAACTCGTACTACGCCAACCGCTACCCGCACGAGTTCTCCGGCGGGCAGCGCCAACGCATCGGCATCGCGCGCGCTCTGGCGGTGAGGCCGGACTTCATCGTGGCAGACGAGCCGGTGTCGGCGCTCGACGTCTCGATCCAGGCGCAGATCATCAACCTGCTGGAGGACCTGCAGAACGAGTTTGGCCTGACGTATCTCTTCATCGCCCATGACCTCTCCGTCGTCCGCCACATCAGCGACCGCGTCGCCGTGATGTACCTTGGCAAGCTGATGGAGCTTACGGGCCGCGTCGAGCTTTACGAGAGGCCGCTGCACCCGTACACGCGAGCGCTCCTCTCAGCCGTCCCGATCCCCGACCCGGCGCTTGAGGCGACTCGCGAGCGCATCATCCTCACCGGCGACGTTCCCAGCCCGCTGAACCCGCCGACCGGTTGCGTCTTCCACACGCGCTGTCCGCTGGCGATCGACAAGTGCCGCGAGGAAGTCCCGGAATGGCGAAACGTCGGCACCGCGGACAACGAGCACTGGGTCGCCTGCATCCGCGTGGGCGAACCCGGCCTTTACGACTAACGCCGGTGACGTCGTCCGGCTGAAGTCTGATCTCCGAGTGACCTGAGCGCCTGACCGCGCGCCTGCAACCTCGAACCTGTAACCTGAACGTCGTGGACCAGTCTCACATACGCAACTTCAGCATCATCGCGCACATCGACCACGGCAAGTCGACGCTGGCCGACCGCCTGCTCGAAGCGACGGGCACAATATCGAAGCGGGACATGGCCGAGCAGGTGCTGGACACGATGGACCTGGAGCGCGAGCGCGGCATCACGATCAAGGCGGCCGCCGTGCGCATGGCTCACACGGCGAGTGATGGCGGCGCCTACGAACTCAACCTGATCGATACGCCGGGGCACGTCGACTTCACCTATGAGGTCTCGCGCGCACTCGCCGCCTGTGAGGGCGCGCTGCTAGTCGTCGACGCCTCGCAGGGGATCGAGGCGCAGACGCTGGCCAACGTCTACATGGCGCTGGAGCTCGACCTCCAGATCATCCCCGTCGTGAACAAGATCGACCTGGCGTCCGCGGAGCCCGAGCGCGTCGCCCTCGAGGTCTGCGAGGTGATCGGCTTCAAGGCGGACGAGGTGCTGTTCGTTTCGGCCAAGGAGGGCACCGGTATCGACGCGCTGCTGCAGGCGATTGTGGAGCGCGTGCCGCCGCCAGCCGGCGATCCAGACGGGCCGCTGCGAGCTCTGATCTTCGACTCAAAGTACGATTCTTACAAGGGCGTGATCGCCTATGTGCGCGTCGTAGACGGCCGGGTCAGAGGCCAGAGCCGCCTGCGCTTGCTCGCCACGAAGCGCACGATCGAGCCGCTCGAGACGGGCGCCTTCCGGCCGTCGTTCAGCCCGACCGACGGCCTTGGGACGGGCGAGGTCGGCTACATCGCAACCGGGCTGAAGACTGTGCGGGACAGCCGGGTTGGGGACACCATTACGGATGATGCCGAGCCGGCATCCGCTCCGTTGCCCGGCTATAAGCCTGCGAAGTCGATGGTCTTCGCTGGCCTCTACCCGTCGAACTCAGAGCAGTACGAGGAGTTGCGGGACGCGATGGAGAAGCTGCAGCTAAACGACGCCGCTCTCAACTACGCGCCGGAGACCTCAGTCGCGCTGGGGCCTGGGTTCCGCGCCGGATTCCTCGGCCTCCTGCACATGGATATTGTGCAGGAGCGGCTGGAGCGGGAATACGATCTCGACATCCTGGCGACGGCCCCGTCCGTGGAGTACGAGGTGCACTTGACCGACGGGACCGTTCTTGAGGTGGACTCGCCGGCGGAGATGCCGGATCCGAGCAAGATCGAAGATATTCGCGAGCCGTGGATGAACCTCTCGATCGTGGCGCCAGACCGCTATATCGGGGCGATCATGGATCTCGTGACGGGACGCCGTGGATCGTTCGTGAAGATGGACTATCTCGAGCACGATCCGCATCTGAAGGCGGGTGAGCGTCGCGTGCTGCTGGAGTATCAGATACCGTTGTCCGAGATGCTGGTCGACTTCTACGACCAGCTGAAGTCGAAGACACAGGGCTACGCCAGCCTCGACTACTCGTTCGCGGAGTACCGGCCGGACAGGCTGGTGAAGGTCGACATCCTCGTCAACTCTGTGGCCGTCGACGCCCTCAGCGTCCTCGTCCACGCGGACCGGGCGCAGCAGGTCGGGCGGTCGCTTGTCGAGCGGCTGCGATCGCTGATTCCGCGCCAGATGTTCGACGTGCCGATCCAGGCGGCGATCGGCGGCCGCGTGATCGCTCGTGAGAGCGTGAAGGCGCTGCGCAAGAACGTGCTGGCGAAGTGCTACGGCGGGGACGTGACGCGCAAGCGCAAGCTGCTCGACAAGCAGAAGGCAGGCAAGAAGCGGATGAAGCGCGTGGGCAACGTGGAGATTCCGCAGGAGGCCTTCATGTCGCTGCTGCGCATCGGCAAGTAGGCTTATTCGGCGGTCTTTCCGAAATCCGAACCGGTTATCCACTTCTCGTGTTCTGTTTATGATTGACGAAGCCTGTTTCTAGATATAGCGTTGATTCCAAAAGTGGGGATGAGGCAAGTTAAACGTTTGGCGTGTTCTGCGGCTCACGCTGAAGAGTAAAAGGGGGCAAAGATGACACGCCTTTTCCGAGCGGGACTACCGGCCTTACTGATAGTGGCGATCGCCTTGTTCATGGTCACGTTGGCCGACTCTCCCACACGTGCTACGTCGTTCAGTCCGCAGGGCGGGTTTATGGTCGCTGACACCTCCGCAGGCGCCAATTCTGACGTCACGATCGATGTGATGTTCGACGAACCAGACGCCCTGTTTTCGGGTCTGATCATGTTCCTGCCGCCCGAGTGGGGCATCGGTGCCTGTCCGGCTAACGACGTTGCAAGCGCGACTGCGGCTTGCGCGGGGAATTCGATGGCGGTCGGCGAAATCGTTGGTGAGAATGCGTCTGACGCCATGCTCGGTCTGATTAACAATCCGTGCCTGAACGGCGTGCATCTCGTCTTCGAGATGATGAACGCTACGCTCGACACGAGCGTCCCCGTCGCGTTCCACGATGCAGATGACAACGGCGTCGGCGATATGTTCGAGGACGCGGACGAGGACTCCATCCCCAACGGCGCTGAGCTATGGCCCGACTTCATTTCTCGGCTCATCCGCAGCGAGCCGTTCCCTGGTGGCGAGCCTCTGGATCCGATCATGCGGCTCTACGGTCAGACCGAAGTTGCAGGCAGCCCGATTGGCCTGCAGTACGTGATCCTCGAGCCTGGTTCGGTCATCAACGGCCTCCCTCTTGACGCGAGCCTGGGCTTCCCCATCGTCCTTCTACTGCAGGATATCGGTGACCCGGGCGCTATCCGCTCGCCCGACCCGATCACCGACTTCTGCACCCCACTTGAGTCCTCCTTGACGATCTATGGGCTGTCTCACGGAAACGTGGCGCCGAGTATTGCCGGCGTTGGCGATACCGTCCTCACGAATCCGGCGGATGGCGGCTACAACCTGGTGACGTTTATCGCCAGCGAGTACGACAACGACGGTGACGGAATACCGAATCCGCTCGATCCCTGTCCGCTGACTGGCAACACCCTCGGCTGGGATCCGCGCGCGCAAAATCCGACCGGCGACGGCGACATCGACGGCCTGCCTGACCTCTGTGACCCGACGCCCGCTGTGCAAGACATCGACGAAGACGGCGATGGCTGGCTGAACCGCGGCGACAACTGCCCGACTGTCGCGAACGCCGACCAGTCAGACGTCGACCGGGATTCGGTGGGTGATGTGTGCGACGACGATCCTGTCGGGCTGTCGCCGCACCAGCACTTCAGTTGTATCGTCGAGGAAGTGGACATAGGCACTGGTGGCGACCCGGCGAGCGTGCCCGGTGCCGTTCTACCTTGCGTCCTTACGATCGTGATGGGTATCAGCCGCGGCAACGTCGACTGCTCGGACGACGGGGTCACGCCGGTCGACTCGCTGCACATCCTGCGCTTCGATGCTGGTCTTTGGCCGGCACCGGCGTGTATCGACGGGGGCGACGTTAACTGCGACCTGGTGATCAATGTCATCGATTCGCTTCTGGTCCTGCGCTTCGATGCAGGGCTCGAAGTTGCGCAACAACCGGGCTGCACGCCGTTGGGCCAACTGATCCCTGCCTGACGTGCAGTACTGGGGCTAGTGATTCAAAGGGGCGTCCTTGAGAAAAGGACGCCCCTTTCGCGTTGTCCTCAGAGTGGTCGTATGTGGCTGTGTGCTCCCTCTCGCGAAACGTCTGGCTCTCTCGCTTTGTTTACGTAACGAGGGGGCGTAGAATAGCGGCCGAGAGCAACCGGGGGAAGCTTGGACGAAGATAAGACTAAGAACATAGACCGACAAGTGCTGCGGAGTGTAGCGGCCTCGTCGCGAGCGACGCAGCGGTGGCTTAAGACCGCGCTGCAGACGATCCGCACGATGCCGCCCGCGGGTGAGGCCGCTCTCAGGGTTCGTCCGGCCCGGCCCGACCCCGCGCCGGATCCGCAGCCCGAGCCGGACGCGGCGCCCGAACCCCGGCCGCCGGACCTCGACGATCTGCTCACGGGCCGGCGGTCGCTGAAGGAACAGCTGGAGGCACGGCCGGAGCTGGCCGAAGAGCTAGAGGGGCTGGCAGACGTCATCGGCATGCTGCGCGAACTGGGACAGGAGCGGCGCAAGAAGGGTGAAGACATCCTCGGTGACGACTTCCTGAGACCCGTTGACGACGACGAAGAACCTGACCTAGACGTCTAACCGGCGTCTGCGTCAGGTGTCGGAAGCGCGGCGACCTGTGAACCGAGGACGGACGTGCCGCTGTCTACGAAAATCGTGTTGCCGGTGACCATTCGCGACATGTCGCTGGCGAGGAAAACCGCCGTGTTACCGATGTCCTCCAGCGTGACGTTCGCTCTCAGCGGCGACGCGGTTTCCGTCCAGCGCCGCAGCAGCGTGATCCCCTTGACGGCGCTGGCCGAGAGGGTGCGCACCGGCCCCGCCGAAATCGCGTTGACGCGGATCTTGCGCGGGCCCAGCTCGACGGCCAGGTAGCGCACGCCGGCCTCCAGCGCAGCCTTCGCCGGGGCCATCGCGCTGTAGCCCGGGACGGCCTTCTCCGCGGCGTTGTAGGTGAGCGTCATGATGCTGCCGCCGCCGGCCTGTTCCATCAGCGGCGCGGCGACGCGCGCGACGGCGTTCAGCGAGTAGGCGCTGATCTCCATCGCCATCTTGTACCCGTCACGGGAGATCTCAGAGAACGGGCGGTTCAGGTCTTCGCGGTTGGCGTAGGCGATCGCGTGAACCAGGGTGTCCAGCCCACCGAGAGCCTCTGCTGAAATGCGGAACGCGTTCTCGATGTCGTCGTCGCTCGCCACGTCGCAGGCGATCAACGGAAAGTCCTCCGGGTTACCGAGTTCGCTCAGCAGCTTGCGGACGTTACGCTCGATGCGGCCTTTTGGCTCGTGCTGGAAGGTGAAGGCGAGGCGCGCGCCCGCGCGGTGCATCGCCTGGGCGATTCCCCAGGCGATGCTGTGCTTGTCGGCGACGCCCATGATGAGGGCGCGCTTTCCCTTGAGCAGTCCGTTCACGATGCCTCCTTGCGAATCAGCTCTGGTGGCCGCTCGCCTGCCGCATCCGCGTCCCACGCATCCAGGCACTCGGCGACGACTTCCGCTACTTGCATGCGGATGGCCTCTGGCTTCTCGATCGCCGGCAGGAACACGAGCTGTCCGCCCGCCAGCGGCAGATCGAAGCCGACGGCGGAACCACCTGCGCTGCGCGCGAACACGCGGCCGTGCTGGCTCAAGGCCGGCGCATCCTCGTCGACGTGCACGCGGTAGGCGATGTTCTTCTCAAGCGTCTGTACAAACGAAGCGAACGGGTGGTCCGCGACGGTCAGAGCGGCCCCCTTCGTCCCGAAGCCAGGGAGCAGGTGAGTGGCCGGTGCGAAGCCCTCGTCTTCGGGCAGCCAGGAGTAGCGGCTCCAGGCGACGTCGGTGTGTACGGCGTCCGGGTGGCCGAGGCAGACGATTACGCCGCCTCGTTCGAGGAGCCGCGCTGTCTCGCGCCGGCGCATCTGCAGCAGCTCCAGGAGTCCGAAGGCGAACGAGCTGCCCTCGCCGTTGACGATCGCCTGGCCGCCGTACGTCTGGTGGGCGGCCGTCTCTTGCGCAACCTCGTCGATGACGCGGGACGCGGCGGCCGGGTCGATTACCAGGCGGCTGTACTCGCTGAAGGAAGGCGCTGAGAGGAACGAGGCGTTGTCGAACGTCGCGTTCGGGAGCGGGATGCCTGTCACCAACGTGCGAGGCGTCATGCCGGCACGTTCAGGGCGCGCAAGAATTCCGCCAGCTCGGGCGCGATGTCGGGGCGGCGCAGGGCGGTGTAGATCGACGCCTTGAGGAGTCCGATCGGGCGCCCGGTGTCGAAGCGCTCGCCCTCGTACTCATAGGCAAAGACCTCGCCGCCCTTCTCCATCAGCATCGTCATCGTGTCCGTGAAGAACATCTCGCCGCCTATGCTGGGGGGCGTCTTTTCGAGCAACGGCCAGATGTCCGCCGAGAGGACGAAGCGGCCGACGCTGCCGAGGTTCGACGGAGCTTCGTCGGCCGGTGGCTTCTCGACGATGCGACGCACGCGCCAGACGCGGTCTTCGACGGGCTCGGCGTCGATCGCGCCGTAATGGACGATCTCCTGCTGGGGGACGCGCTGCACGGCGATCACGCTGCCGCCGTGGCGCTCCTGCACGTCGAGCAGCTGTCCGATGGCGGGCTTGTCGGAGAAGATGACATCGTCGGGATAGAAGAGCGCGAACGGCTCGTCGCCCATGAAGCGCCGCGCACCGAGGATGGCGTGCGACTGGCCCTTCATCTCCTTCTGGCGCACGAAAGCGATTTCGACACCGCTGATTCGCTGCACCTCCTGGAGGTAGTCAGGTTTCTTCTCCAGGGCGGCCTCGAGGTCCGGGTTGCGGTCGAAGTGGTCCTCGATGGCGCGCTTGGCCATGGCGGTGACGATGATGATCTGGTCCAGGCCGGCGGCGAGCGCCTCTTCGACGATGTACTGGATGACCGGCCGGTCAACGATGGGGAGCATCTCCTTGGGAACGGCTTTGGTGGCGGGGAGAAAGCGGGTCCCATAGCCGGCGGCAAGTATGAGGGCCTTGCGGATGCGCACGCCGCGCTCCTTTCCACTGAAGAGGCTAAACGCAGTCTATAGCAGCGAGAAGAAGAGCATCAAGGCGGCTCGACTGGCCGCTATGCCGTTTGACACCCACCCTTAGCGCTAATAGCATTGTCTCTTGGTCGTGCTAGACGGGGAGCTAGCGGTGCCCTGAACCCGCAATCCGCTACAGCGGGGTCGAATTCCCGCTCGAGGTCGAGGCTCCGCAGAGACTACCCGTAACAAGTGGCATTGATGGTCTGGCCCTGCGCGGCAGGCCGCCACCAACCCCGCCAGATCCGGAAGGAAGCAACGGTACGTGGTTAGGTCTGGGTGCCGTAGGTACACCGGGCCGGAGCTGGCTATTACGGGCAAGACTGAGGACTGAGATCGACAGCGGGTGCACGACCGGACTGCGCTGAAAGGCGCCGCCCCATCGGCCAGATAATCCAGGATTCGGAGTTATTAGAGGCGAACAGCTCAGCTTTCGGGGGAGGGGATTCCCGCTTCAAGCGGGGTTGCCGCTAAGGCAATTTCTTATCGCGGTTCCCAACGGGCACCTGCATATTCCCATTCTGGTCGCCATGCTGGCGGCCCTCGTTGTCGTTCTCGCCGTCCCCATCTCCAGCACCGATGCTGACGCCGGCCCGCCGGTGTCCGTCGTAGCGTCATCAACAGAAGAGCCGACGACGCCTGTGCGGCTGCGCTTCGGCGGCGATGAGCGGCTGGTCGAGACGCGCGCGGCCACGGTGGGCAGCCTGCTGCTCGAGCAGGGCATCGTCGTGCAGCCCGGCGACAGCGTGCACCCGGCGTCATCCACGGCGATCCAGCAGGGCCTGGTGATCAGCCTGCGGCTGGTCCGGGACGTTATCGTTCACGAGGAAGAACCGATTCTCTACCGGAGCGAGATGCGGTACGACTACTCGATTCCGCTCGGCCAGAAGGTCGTGCTCCAGGTGGGCGCGAACGGTGTGACACGACGAAGTTACGAGGTGCGCACCGTCAACGACGATGAGATCTGGCGGAACCTCATCTCGGAGGAGACGGTCGTGCCCACGAACGAGATCGTCCTCGTCGGTCTGAACATCGAGCAGCCGCTTGCTCCGCCCGGAGAGGGGCAGTGTCGCTCGATCATGAGGGTCTGGGCGACGTACTACACAGCCGCCAGCGCAGGTGGCACCGTGACGCGGACGGGCACGGGCGTTTTCAAGGGCGTGGTCGCGACCGATCCGAACGTCATACCGCTTGGCGCGCGAATGTACGTACCGGGCTACGGGTATGGCGTGGCGGCCGATACCGGCGGCGGCGTCATCGGCGCGCACATAGACCTCGCCTACGGAGCCAATGACGTCTACGACTGGGGCGCCCGGTACGTCGAGATCTGCCTCCTCGACTGAACCGACGGCGGTACTGATCGTCTCCGCCGGTTGCCGTATCATCGCCGTGTGACACCAGCGGGCAGCGCGCGCGGCAAGAAGTCTCTCGGCCAGCACTGGCTCGCCGACGGTCGCGTCCTTGTGCGCATCGCTGATGCCGCCGGAATCGAACCCGGTGATACCGTCGTCGAGGTCGGAGGCGGCACCGGCCTCCTCACGAGTCGCCTCGCCGAGCGCGCCAGCCGATTGATCGTCGTCGAGAAGGACGATGCCCTGGCACTCGACCTCGCACGGGCCTACGGTGGCACGGACGCTGTGACCATCGTTCACGCTGACGTACTGGAGACGCCGTCGGCGGACATCCTTCGGCGCGGCGGTGGCGCACCGCCGTACGTCGTCGTCGGCAACCTGCCTTACAACATCGGCACGGCCATCCTGCGCGCGTTCCTGCGCTCGCCGACGCCACCGCGGACGCTGGTCGGCACGCTGCAGGCGGAAGTCGCCGAGCGCATCGCCGCCGGATCCGGCCGCATGACGTACCTCGGCGTCGAGACGCAGGTGTATGCGGAGGCCAGCGTGTTGTTCAGGGTGCCGCCGCGCGCCTTCCGTCCGCCTCCGAAGGTGCACTCCGCCGTGGTGCGGCTCAAGGTCCGCCCATCGCCTGCAGTGGCCGCTGAGGACGTGGACGCCTTCCTCGAGCTCGTACACGCTGGGTTCGCGGCACCGCGTAAGCGCTTGCGAAACTCGTTGGCGGTCGGGCTTGGAGTCAAGCCGCCGGAGGTGGACGTTTTGCTGGTGAAGTGCGGGATCGACGGTGCTCAGCGACCGGCGATGCTCGATCTCGACGCTTGGCGTGAGCTCTTCGCCGTGTATCGGCAGGCGTCATGATCATCACCGTCGCGCCGGCGAAGATTAACTGGATTCTGGAGGTGCTCGGCCGCCGAGACGATGGCTACCACGACGTGCGCACGGTGATGCAGACGGTTGATCTGTGCGACGAACTGTCTGTAGGTACGGCGGAAAGCCTAACGGTAGCGCGCAATCTGGACGCTTATCCACCTGGCGACGAAGATCTCGTGCGCCGGGCGGCGCGGGCGCTGGCGGCGGCGGCTGGCCGTGAGGCCGAAGCGGCCATTAGCGTCACCAAGCGCGTGCCAGCGGCGGCGGGCCTCGGTGGCGGCAGCTCCGACGGCGCGGCGACGCTGCGTGTGCTCGATCGTCTGTGGGAGACCGAGGCGACCGACGATCGTCTTCTCGAAGTCGCGGCCGGGCTTGGCTCCGACGTGCCGTTCTTCCTCCACGGCGGCACCGCGCTTGGTGAAGGGCGGGGCGAGCGAATGACGCCGCTGGCGGACGTCGGCCCAACCTGGCTGGTGATCCTCGTGCCAGCGCTGACGATGTCCGAAAAGACGAAGCAGATGTACGCCGCGCTGAGGCCAGGCGACTTCACCAGAGGATTGCAGACCGACGACTTCGTGGCTCAGCTGTCGTCCGGGCGGCCTGTCGCGGGCGACAGCTTGTTCAACGCCTTCGAGCGGGCGGCGTACGAGTCGTTCGACGGCCTGGCTTCATTCCGGGACTCGCTGGTGCAGGCTGGGGCGCCGTCGGTTCACGTCTGCGGAGCCGGGCCGGCGCTGTTCTGCGTGGCCAGCGGTGAGTCAGAGGCGCGGGCGATCCGCTCTCGCTTGGCACGCGTTCGGCGGGGGGAGAAGGTACACGTTGTTCGTACGTTGACGGGAGCGGAGTCTACGGCGGCGTGGTCTGACGGTGAGGCATCCGGATAACATGAACGCATGACTGGCACGATCGTCGACATGCACGTGCACACGGTGCGTGGCGCAGCCGACTCTTCCCTCAAGCCCGAGCAGCTGAGCGACGTGGCGAAGGAGATCGGCCTCACCGGTGTCAACATCACTGAGCACGACCGAATGTGGGATGAGCACGTTCTCAAGGAGTTCCGCGAGGAGAGTGGCCTCTTCGTGAACCGGGGCATGGAGGTCTCGACGGACATGGGCCACATCCTGGCTGTCGGGCTGACGGGGTACGTGCCGGGCATTCGCAAGGCGAAGGAGCTGAGATTGGTGCTGGATGACCTCGGCGGATTCATGATCGTCGCCCACCCCTTCCGCCACTTCTTCGACCCGATCCACTTTCGGCGCGAGGGCCGCCCTCCGTTCGACATGACGCCCGAGGAGGCAGCCGAGCGGATGTCGATCTTCGGTCTGGTCGACGACATCGAGGTGGCGAACGGCGGCACGCATGCGAAGGAGAACCAGTTCGCGCTTAAGGTCGCACGCGTGCTCGGCAAGCGGGGCGTTGGTGCCAGCGACTGCCATTCGACGCAGGGCGTTGGCTACTTCGTTACGGTGTTCGAAGAAGAGCTGCGCGACGAGGCGCACATGCTGGAGCAGTTGCACGCGGGCCGTTACTACGCCGGGCAAGGTCTGCCGAGCGGCGAGCTACGCCGCTATGAGCTCGAAGAAGAAGGAGTATCCACAACCGGCTGACGCGTTCACGCCGACTTCAGGCTGCCCCGGTGCTATGATTGCGCCACCGTGGCCCTGGAATACGTAGCCTTCGACCTCGAGACGACCGGACTCGACATAAAGCAAGACGCGATCATCGAAATCGGCGCGGTGCGGTTTACCCGTGACGAGGTGCTGGGTACGTTCGAGACGCTCGTCCGGCCGCAGCGGGAGGTGCCGGAGGTCGTCCAGCAGCTGACGGGCATTCGTGAGGAAGAGCTGCGGACGGCGCCGCTGCTGGAGGCCGTCTCCGGCGGCTTCGAGCGCTTCATCGAGGGGAGCATCCTCGTCGGGCAGAACATTGTCCGCTTTGACGCCCCGATCCTCGACCGCGAAGGCATCCGTCGCCCGGAGCGCCTTTACGACACCGCCGACCTCTCCTACATCCTGATGCCTTCGCTCGGCGCGTGGAGCCTCGCGAAGCTGGCGGAGCGATTCG
>JADFKG010000096.1 GCA_022565075.1 Chloroflexota bacterium
GCGATCACGACTGACTATCGCCGTCGCCGCTCTGGTCATGCTCGCCGCCGCGGGCGCCGGCCAGCAGCGGGCCGAGGCCGATCCTGCCATCTCGGGCTACCCGGACTCGATCGCCAGCCTCGGCGATTCGATCACCCGCGCCGTCAACAGCGATGCCTTCGGCGACCGCCCCGAGACGGCGTGGTCGACCGGCACGAACCCATCCGTCAACCCGATCTACAATCGCCTCCTGGCGTTGCACCCGCCGCTGGCAGGAAACCGTTACAACAACGCCGTTAGCGGCGCTCAGATGGACGCCCTGAACGGGCAGGCGCAGAGCGCCGTCGCCCAGGGCGCCGAACTCGTCTTCGTGTTGATGGGCGCGAACGATGTCTGCACGTCGAGCGAGGCGTCGATGACGCCGGTCGCCACGTTCCAGGCGGAGTTCGAGGCGGCGATGGCAACGCTGGCCGGCGGCCTCCCGGATGCGCGCATCGCGATCATCACCATCCCGGACATCTACAACCTCTGGTCGATCCTCAAAGACAACGCCACGGCGCGCACCATCTGGGCTTTCGCCAGCATCTGCCAGTCGATGCTCGCCAGTCCGCTTTCGACCGACCCGGCCGACGTCCAGCGCCGCGCCAACGTGCGGCAGCGCAACATCGACTTCAACGACGTCCTGCGCGACGTCTGTCTGGAGTACGTTCACTGTCGCTTCGACGACTACGTTGGCTTCAACACGGCCTTTACGCCGGCCCACGTCTCGACCATCGACTACTTCCATCCTTCGGTAGCCGGGCAGGCCCTCATCGCCCAGCTCGCTTGGGATACCGGTTACGACCTGACCGACGCCACAGCACCCACGTCAGACTCCAGCGGGACGCCCGAGCCCGGCGGCGTCTCGATGGCTATCACAGCGACGGACAACGACGCCGTCTCCGGGATCGAGTTCCACACTGGCGGCGCCTGGTCCAGGTACGACGGCCCACTGAGCATTTCGACTGGCACGGCGATCACCTGGCGTGCCGTCGACGTCAACGGCAACGTCGAAGCGACCCACACCTGCCGCATAGGCACGTGGCCATGGTCCATCGGCGATTCCGACTGCGACGGGACCACCGGCGCCGACGAGACCGTCATTGGGACTGACCCTGGCGATGCTTGCGGAGTGAGCGCCTGGCCGCCGGACTTCGACGACAACGGGGTAATCAACACTACGGACGTCTTCCAGGTGCTGCCTCCGGTCTTCGGAACCAGCGTCCCGCCGACCAGCGTTCGCCAGGATCTCTCTCCGAACGGTGTGATCAACACGACTGACGTGTTCCGGGTCTTGCCGCCGTTCCTCGGCGGCAGCTGTACTCCTTAGTCGGGAGGCACCAAATCGCGAAGTGCAGGGGGCGCTTGGAGTCTGCATCAGGCTGTCCAACGCCGCGCCTTTCACGCACTCGCGCCAAGGCTGCGGGCGGCGAGCGGGGACATGGCTCGGCATGGGGTTGCGGTAGGATGTTGCCATGGCGAACGAGCCCGTGGGTGTGCTGGTGATCGGAGCAGGCGCTTCGGGGGCGGCTTTCGCCTGGAGCATCGCTGACACCGGCATGAGCGTCCTCTGCCTTGACCAGGGCCCCTGGATGAAGCAAGAGGACTACCCGAGCAACGGGTTGGACTGGGAAGCGCGCGGGATGGGGGACTTCTCACCCAGCCCGAACGTGCGTGGGCTGCCCGCCGACTATCCGGTCAACGAGCAACACTCCGACATTTCGCCGCTGATGTTCAACGCGGTGGGCGGGAGCACCATCCTCTGGGCGGCGCATTTCCCCCGCCTCACGCCCCGCGACTTCCGGACGAAGAGTGAGGACGGAGTCGGTGAGGACTGGCCGATCGACTACCAGACGCTTGAGCCCTACTTCGCGCAGAACGACCGCATGATGGGCGTCTCGGGGCTGGCGGGCGACCCGGCGTACCCGTATCACGAGCCGACGTTGCCGCCGCTGCCGTTCGGCAAGACCGGGAACACGCTGGCCGCCGGCTTCGAGAAGCTCGGCTGGCACTGGTGGCCCTCAGATAGCGCCATCCTGTCGCGGGAGTATGAAGGGCGCGCCGCGTGCATCAACCTTGGTCCCTGTCTGAGCGGCTGCGCGCAAGGCGCCAAGGCCAGTACCGACATCACCTATTGGCCGGCGGCTCAACGGAAGGGAGTGCAGTTGCGTACCGGCTGCCGCGTGCGAGAGATCACCATGGGGGCAGACGGGATGGCGGACGGGGTCCTCTACTACGACGCGGAGGGCCAACTACAGGAGCAGAAGGCGGAAATCGTGGTGCTGGCTTGCAACGGCATCGGCACGCCGCGGCTGCTGCTCAACTCGAAGGGCAGGCAACACCCCGATGGGCTGGCCAACAGCAGCGGCCTCGTGGGCAAGAACCTGATGTTCCACCCGTACGCGATGATCACGGGCATCTTCGAGGAATCGCTCCAGGGCCGCCGCGGACCGATGGGCTGCTCGTTCTGGAGCCACGAGTTCTACCGGACCGACCGTTCGCGGGGGTTCGTGCGAGGGTACTCCTTCGAAGCGATACGGGGCTTCGGTCCGGTACAGACCGCGCTGTGGGGAATGATCCGCGGTTTCATTCCCTGGGGCGAGGATCACCATCGCCAGTTTGCCCGGCTCTACGACCACACAGCGACGCTGCTCGCCATCACAGAGGATCTGCCGGAGGAAACCAACACCGTCACCCTCGACCCGGAACTGACGGACGCCCACGGGATCCCTGCGCCGAAGGTCACCTATCGGGTCAGCGAGAACAGCCGGAAGATGCTGGCGCACGCCGTGGAACGGGGAAGAGAGGCCCTGACGGCTGCGGGCGCGGTTGAGACAGTCGCGGAGCCGTTGTTTCGCGAGGCGGGCTGGCACCTGATGGGGACAGCCCGGATGGGCCGGGACCCGGGGACCTCGGTGGTCAACGAGCGGGGGCAGGCGCACGACGTGAAGAACCTCTTCATCGTGGATGGCAGTGTCTTCGTGACCGCAGGGGGGGTGAATCCCACCTCGACGATTCAGGCGTTCGCGCTCTACGCGGCAGACAGCATCAAGAAGAACATCGAAACACTCTTTGACCACGCATGACCGAAAAAGGTGCGGCCCTGAACGACCACGACTTCATGAAGGCCCTCTTTGACCTCGTGATTCCTCCGAGCGCGTCCGGAGACCTTCCGGGCGCGGGCGCCCTGGGCCTTGAACCCGCCGTGGCCACAGCGCTCCAGGCCGATCCGCTGCTCGGCCCGCTGGTCGAGGCGGGTGCGCAGGCAGTACGGGAGGCGGCCCTCTCCCAACACCCGAAGGGCCTCCCGGGAATGGCGTCCGAGGCCCGGACCAAGGTCGTCGAAGGCCAGCTTGCCACCCACCCGCTGCTCATAATGGGCATGTCGCGGTACCTGTACGCGGCCTACTACCAGCATCCGCGGATCCTGGAATGCATCGGTGAACCGCCCCGCCCCCCTTTCCCGGAGGGATTTGACGTCGAAGCGATCGATGCCGAGCTGCTCGAGAAGCTGCTGGCACGCCGGGTATCAGGCGTAAGGAAAGAGTGAGCCTGAGATCGATAGCCGCGGCAGGCGGCGTGGCCGCTTTCGAACCCGCGACTCCCTCATCAAGAGTCACATCGTGCGGGCCCCGGCGCCGCTCTCTTCGGGCCCCGTTGCTTGTAAACAGAGGGGTTGCGGGTTCGGTCCCCGTCTCCCGCTTCACTTGACTAATCAGGCAGTCGTCCGCCAACGTATTGCACGAAGAACCATTGGGTCTTGGAGGACGGCGGATGGTTTAACCTTTTCCACTAGCAGCGTCCTTAGTGCATCAGACCGGAGGCAGCCGATGCGCCACGAGGTACAGGGCCAACTCATCAAGCAGCTTGAGACCTATCTCGACGCGAGTACGAATGTCGATGGGGGTGGGCTTCCCGGTTCTGCACAGCAGATCGCTGTCCCTGACACTCCACGGGAACGTACAGTGCTACGTAACGTTTGGCCGGGCACCGAGGTTGGCAGTACCCAAGAGGAGGCGCTGCGCGGCATAGGTCAGGCGTTCGCCTCGATCATTCGCGACGAGGACTACGTAGTCGCGGCGAGCCAGCAACGAGCTGCCGACGACGGGTCGCTGGAACATGTGGCGTTTGGCCGCAACGAGCCCGCCTTGCACCACTACCACTCCACCTATCGGGCGGCGCCAGGGATGGACCCGTTGCCCCTGCTGGCCGAAGACGAGGTGACTAGCCGCTAAGACCAACGCATACGCCAGTTCATCAGAGACGCGCGACCTAGTACAGGAGCCACCGAAATGCGATTCTTCAACTTCCATCTCATGCCATACCCGTCGCTCCCGGACGACTATGAGGGGCCGGCCTGGGTCACCTGTCCCAACGAACTCTTCGATCCAGAGGTTGGCCAGAAGGTGTACAACCGCTACCTTGACGAGCTCGTCTACTCCGACGAACTCGGCTTCGACGGCGTTTGCGTCAACGAGCATCACCAGAACGCCTACGGCCTCATGCCATCACCCAACCTCATGGCCGCGATCCTCGCTCGCCAGACCAAGAACGTTAAGATCGCCGTCATAGGCAACGCCCTCCCCCTCTACAACCCGCCCACTCGCGTCGCCGAAGAGTTTGCGATGATCGACAACATCTCCGGCGGCCGCCTCATCGCCGGCTTCGTCGTCGGCGGCGGCCCCGAATACTACTCCTTCTCGATCAACCCCACCTTCGCCCGCGAGAAGTTCGCGGAGGCGCACGACATTATCATCAAGGCCTGGACCGAACCGGGCCCGCAAGAGTACATCGGAAAGCACTATAAGCTCCGTTTCCTCAACACCTGGCCCAGGCCCGTGCAGAAGCCCCACCCCGAAGTCTGGATCCCGGGCGCCGGCTCCATTGAGACTATGGAGTTCGTCGCCAAACATCGCTACGGTTACATGGGCATCCCCTACTTCCACATCGACGTCTTCGACCGCACGTTCGGGATGTTCCGCGAGGCTTGCGAGCGGGAGGGCTACGAATACGACCCCATTCAGGCCGGCTGGCTCACGCCAATCTACGTCGCTGAGACCGATGCAGAGGCCCGTGAGCAGTACGAGAAGCATTTCTGGTATTTCGTCAGGCGCCTCCTCCCCGGCATCAACGTCAGTCCCCCCGGCTACACCTCGCTCCGCTCCATTCAGGGAATCCTCAAGGGCATCGGCACCTTCGCCATCAACCTCAAGACCTGGGACGAAGTCATGGACGGCCACTACGTCGCCATCGGCTCGCCCTCCACCGTCCTCGAGATGCTCGAAGCCGACCTCGAACGCCTCGGCACCGGCAACCTCCTCGGCCTCTTCCAGCTGGGCACGCTTCCGCACGAACTCACAATGCGAAGCCTCTCGCTCTTCGCAAAGGAAGTCATGCCCAAGCTGCGGGAGCGCTTCCCCGCCGGCAAGCGCATGCTCCGCTCCAGCGGGGGGGTGGCGTGATGGCGGACATCACGATCGATCTCTTCGAAACTGACGTCGGTAAGGTCCAGCTGCGGCGCGGCGGCACAGGCGACCCACTTGTCTACCTGCACTCCGCTGCGGGCGAGGGCGAAGGCGTCATCTTCCTCAACGAGCTCGCCGAGCACTACTCGGTCTACGCGCCCATCTTCCCAGGGTTCAACGAATCCGAAGGCATCGAGCAGATCGACGACATGGAGGACGTTGTCTTCCACCTGCTCGACCTTTTTGACCGGCTCAAGCTCGACACGCCGAGCATCGTTGGCCTCTCGATCGGTGGATGGATGGCGGCCGAACTCGCTACCCGCTATCCTGACCACTTGTCGAGCCTCGTTCTGATCAACCCTGCGGGCCTCTATATCGAGGGCGACCCGATCAAAGATATCTTCGGCCGCAGCCCTGCGGAAATGGCCAAGGACCTCTTCGCTGACCAGTCACATCCGGTCGCACAGATGATGAAGCAGATGGACCGCGCCATGTCGGACGCCGGCTCGCTCAAAGACATCCCCTTCGAACTCATCGCTCCGCAGCTGAAGTCCATGGCCGCCGCCGCCCGCATCGGCTGGAACCCCTACCTCCACAACCCCAAGCTTCGCAGGCGCCTTCATCGCATCGGAGTCCCCACCCTCATCGTCCGCGGCGAGAGCGATACCCTCATCCCCGCCTCTCACGCTCGCGCCTACGTCGACGAGATCCCCGGCGCCGAGTTCGTCGAGGTGGCGAACGCCGCGCACATGGTGGTCCTGGAGCACCCCGCACAACTTGCCGCGATCGTCAACAAGTTCACTACGACCGCTTCCGTATCGAGTACGCCCGGATAAGTCAGCAATTACCTTCCGGATTAGGCGTTCAGGCGGCTAGGAGACAGCAAGCTGTCCTCGGAGCCTGACGGACTCGGCGAGCCTCTGCCTGGGATGCAGAAGCCGCTAGAAGCGGCCCGGCGGCGAATCAAAGCCCCGGAACGGCTCCTCACGCTTCTCCCAGCGGCGATTCTTCAGCAGCCGCTCCACTTCGTAGGCGATATCGAACTCGTCCAACCCCGGAGCCTTCGACGCGTCGTCGGCGGAGTCGCCGGCATCGCCGGCATCGTCCGAGCTCCGCGGGTGCTCGGGGATCTCGGCCGTCTGTGAGTGTTCAGCGGTCTCGGCGGTCTGGGCGTGCGCCAGGACGGTGCCGGGCGTGGGCTCAGCCTCGTCGTTGAGCACGTCGTCCGTCGGTGGCTCTGCCGCGGCCTCAGGCGTTGAGAGCGAGCGTGCGACGCGCGACTTCATGTCGGTGAGCGCCCTCGCTCGCGCCGCGGTCTCGGCGGTCTGCCGCTGCTCTCCCCTGAGGTGCTCGGCCTCCTGGCGGCGTGCCACCTCGGCTTTCGCCAGGACGCGAATAGCGTCAGCGTTCGCGCGTGCTGCCTGCAGCTCTTCCTCAGGCTGCCTGGCGATGCGGGAGGCTTCCTCTGCTTCTGCGCGCCGAGCTGCGTCCGCACTGCGCTTCGCCTCGGCCTTGGCTTCGGCTTTGGCTCTGGCCCTGGCTTCGGCTTCGGCCCTGGCCTTGGCCTTGGCTTCGGCTTTGGCTCTGGCCTTGGCCTCGACTTTGGCTCTGGCCTTGGCCTTGGCTTCGGCTTTGGCTCTGGCCTTGGCTTCGACTTCGGCCTCAGCTTTGGCTCTGGCCTCTTCGGCCTTCCGCTGCTCCTCGATGAGGCGCTCGGCCTTCTGGCGGCGTGCCGTCTCGGCTTCCGCCAGTGCGCGAGCATCGTCAGCGGCCGCGCGTGCTGCCCGCAGCTCTTCCTCCGTCTGCCTGGCGATGCGCGAGGCTTCCTCTGCTTCTGCGCGTCGGGCCGCCTCCGCACGGCGCTCGGCTTCGGCCTTCGTTTCGGCTTCGGCCTTCCGCTGCTCCTCGATGAGGCGCTCGACCTTCTGGCGGCGTGCCGTCTCGGCTTCCGCTAGCGCGCGAGCATCGTCAGCGGCGGCGCGTGCTGCTCGCAGCTCTTCCTCCGTCTGCCTGGCGATGCGCGAGGCTTCCTCTGCTTCTGCGCGCCGGGCCGCCTCCGCATGGCGCTCGGCTTCGGCCTTCGTTTCGGCTTCGGCCTTCCGCTGCTCCTCGATGAGGCGCTCGGCCTTCTGGCGGCGTGCCGTCTCGGCTTCCGCTAGTGCGCGAGCATCGTCAGCGGCGGCGCGTGCTGCCCGCAGCTCTTCCTCCGCCTGCTTGGCGGTGCGCGAGGCTTCCTCTGCTTCTGCGCGCCGGGCCGCCTCCGCACGGTGCTCTGCTTCGGCTTCGGCTTTGGCCTTGGCTTCGGCTTTGGCCTTGGCTTCTGCTTCGGCTTCGGCTTTGGCCTTGGCTTCGGCTTTGGCCTTGGCTTCTGCTTCTGCTTTGGCCTTGGCTTCTGCTTC
>JADFKG010000097.1 GCA_022565075.1 Chloroflexota bacterium
GAAGAAGACGACCCACCAGGCACCGCGGTTGATCGCGTCATCGCGGTTAGAGAGGTTGCCCATGTCGGAGCCCCACGACGGTGTCCCGGCGGGCACGCCAATCCCCAGGAAGCTGATCGCTGCCTCGGCCAGGATGGCGATCGGCAGGAAGATAGTCCCCAGCACCACGATCAGCGCTGCCACATTCGGCAGGACGTGCCGGACCATGATCCGCCAGTCGCTCGCGCCCATCGCCCGCGCCGCCTCGATGTACACGTTCTCCTTGATTGACAGTACGGCCCCACGAATCACGCGCGCCGCGCCGACCGCGATCGCGACGCCGATAGCCATCGAGATGACGATGATGTCAAGGAAGTTGGGTACCCCCAACCACGTTCGTTCCGGTATCGGCGTGTTGTCGTTCAGGAACACACGGACTGCAGAGTCCTCATTGCCGATGACGGCGATGATCGCCAGCAGCAAAACGATCGCCGGGAACGCGAGTAGCGCGTCGATGAGCCGCTGGAGCACCGAGTCGATGAAGCCACCGAAGTAGCCGGAAGCGATCCCGACCGCGCTCCCCAATACCATGCCCAGCGAGACCGAAACAACCCCGATTAGCATCGCGATGCGGGCGCCGAAGATCGTGCGGCTGAAAACGTCTCCGCCCAGCCTGTCGGTGCCAAACGGGTGCGACAGACTGGGCCCCTCTTTGACCGGGCCGGTCAGGAGTTCCTCTGGATCGTACGGCACGATCGTCAGATACGGAAACTCGGCGAAGATGGCGGAGAACGTGACTAGCAGAATGCAGAAGAGCCCGAACACGCCCAACGGATGCGCGCGCGCCAGCCGCAGAATTTTAAGCCAGCGCGGGGCGCCGCTCGGCGGCGTTAGCGGCGAGTCGAGTTCGAGAGCTGATTCCTTCGCCATCGCCTAGCCGTATCTGATCCTGGGGTCAAGCCAGGCGTAGGCGACGTCCACGACCAGATTGATCACCACGAATACCAGGGCGAAGATCAGCACGAGACTCTGCACGACGAGGAGATCGCGGCCAATTACGGACGCCAGCAAGTAGGCGCCCATACCGTTGAGAGCGAACACGGACTCGATGAGCACCGAGCCACCAATCAGCGCGCCCACCTGCAGGCCGATGATCGTGAGGACGGGGATCATCGCGTTCTTGAGCGCGTGCCTCCAGACGACGGTGCGCTCCTTCAGGCCTTTCGACCACGCCGTGCGCACGTAGTCGTTCCGCATCACCTCGAGCATCGACGAGCGCGTCAAACGCATGATCACAGCGGCGATGCCCAACGAGAGGACGAGAGACGGAAAGAAGAACGTCTCCATGTTCTGTAGCGGATCTTCCCATATCCTGACCGCGTTGCCGGTGCCGAAGTTAGGTGGTAACCAGCCGAACCAGTTGGACCCAAACGCGATTACCAGGATCGCCAGGTAGAAGTTGGGGACGGATAACCACGCGACGCTCGTCATCCGCACAACCAGGTCAACCAGCGTGCCGGGCCTGATCGCTGATAAGACGCCCGGAGGTATGCCCAGAGCCACCGCGAATATGAGAGACAGGATCATAAGCTCGGCCGTCACCGGCATAGTCCGGGCGAGTCTGTCCGTGACGGACTGCCCGCTATTTAGAAACGACTCCCCGAAGTCACCCTGAAGGACGCCGGAGAACTTGTTGCCTTTGTCATCGTCCGGCCAGACGCCAAGCCACTCCCCGTACTGCCGGAAGAAGTTCTCGTCAAGTCCGTATTTTCCCTCGATCGCCTCTATTGACTCTTCGGTGCACTGCAGGCCACAGATCAGGTGTGCGGCGCTCCCCGGGATGATCCGGAACGTGGCGTGAGTCATAAAACTCACGAGGAGCATGATCGGAATCAGCAGCAAAAGCCGCCGGATGATGTAGTCGCGCATGGCCTTTGAGGGCGCAGCCGGCCTAGGTCATCTCCGTCCAGATATCGGTGCCGAACGGATTGGAATCCAGGGGTATATTGGCGTCAAGCGAGAACCCGAAGCTCGCGAACGGGAAGTGTACATACGCCCGGGTGGCGGAGTACTGGTAGCCGCCGGTAGTCGTCAGCTGGGGCCCGTGTTCTTCCAGGATCAGCTCCTGCGCCTCGGTGATGATCGCCTGACGCGCTTCGACGTCGAACTCCGCCGACTGAGCGTTGATCAGCTTGTCGAGGGTGGGGTTCGAGTAACCCGTCCAGTTGCCGGAGCCCGTAACGCCCAGCGAGTGGTAGAAGGAGAGCGGGCGGTCCGGCTCGTCGTAGGGGAGGTTCGGGAAGAACGTCATGTCGAAGTTGCCGGGCAGCAGGACCGACCCGATGTATGCGCCCAACTCGACCTCGTCGATCTGGACGTTGACGTTGATATCCTTCCAACTGTCCACGATGATCCTTGCGATGTCGTTGATAAAGTTGATGCCCGGAAGCCGCGGCGTCTTGATAAGTATGTCCCGTATGCCGTCAGCGTAGCCGGCCGCTTCCATCAACTGCTTGGCCTTTGCCACGTCCCGCTTATAGAACGAATTCAGGCGCCCCTCGGGCAGCGCCCACTTGACCTGTGGCCACTGGATCGGGCCGCTGTACTGGCCCTCACCCGACTGCGCCAGCTCGATGATCCGATCGCGGTTGATCGAAATGTTGAGCGCCTCGCGAACGCGGATGTCGTCGAACGGTTCCCGTCGCACGTTGAGATGGACGACCGGGTAGAAGAGGCTCGGCGCTCTGTTGACGGAGATCGACGGATCGGCATCAAACCGGTCGAAGTCTTCCCTCACCAGTATTGCGCCGCTGATGTCGTGCTGGCCGTTCTTGAACGCCGCCAGGAGTGACGCGTTATCTGTGATGATCACATAGGTGATCCCATCGAGGTACGGCCGGTCCGGGATAAAGTAGTCAGGGTTGCGCTTGAGCACGACCCGCTCGTTGCCGAGGAACTCCTCCAGCATAAAGGGCCCGCTCCCGAAGGCGTTCTGGCCCAGCTGCAGACGAGGCGCGTCCTCAACCACACCCGGCGACATTATCGCGTACGTGGCGTTTGCCATCTCGCGCACGGCTGGGACGAACGGCTCGGCCATGTTGAAGCTGAACGTGTACTTGTCCGGCGTTAGCAAAGCGGCGCGAAGAATCGCCGGGTCGGAGCTGCCGGCGATCTTAAACGGGAAACGCTTATCTATCGCTGTGATCGACGTTCCCCGGCGAAAGAAGCTCTCCTTGCAGGCCTCGGAGTCGATGTCTTCGCCGTCGTGGTCGCCTCCCACCGGGGCGTTCCTGACGCCCTCCCGGAGCGTGAAGATGAAGTTCGTCACCTCCGGCATCTCCAGCGCCGTCGCCAGGTTGTTGAAGATCATAAGTTCGGCGCCCGGCGCCCAGCTATAGAGGCTGGGGTAGAGTAGCGTGGTGATGTCGAGTCCGGTAAGGTCCACGTGCGGGTCGATGCCGCCGACTGAGACCGGGCGGCCCCAGGTGATGCTGCCGCCGGGACCGGGCGTCGCATTCGGGTCAGGCGTGGTGCCCGGTGAGCTGCCGTTACCGCCGCTGCAACCGACCGCGAGCGCCGCCGCCCCGCCCAGCGCCGTCGTGGCGCCAACGCCGAGAAGTGCCCGCCGGCTCAGCCGCTTGCGAGACAATCTCTGCCAGTAGTTAGGTTCTGCCATTCGATCCGCTCCCTCCCAAGGGGCATCTTCCGCGCACGTAAAGACAACCGCCTTCCAATAGCGGTACGTAACTTATACGCAGTGGCGATGTACTTTGTCAACGAGCATTCTAGCAACCGCTTAGTCACCTGGCTAGACCAATCTGGCGACAACTGCGCAAGCTGGAAAGCGTTTATCCTACTGAAGAACAGGACGCAAGGGAAGGCATTAGGACTCTTATGGAAGCACTCAAGATCGGCCGCATCTTCGGCATCGACATCCGGATCCACTGGAGCTGGCTCGCCATCTTCTTTCTACTACTGTGGGTGCTCGCCAACGGCTTCTACGACCAGGAGTCCTACTCGCACTGGGCTACTGCTGAGCGCTGGCTCGCCTCTGGAGTGACGACCATCCTCTTCTTCGTTTCGATCCTGCTGCACGAGCTGTCGCACTCGCTCGTGGCCCGGCGGCTCGGCCTGCCGGTGCACAGCATCACGCTATTCATCTTCGGTGGCGTCTCTTCGTTGACACAGGAGCCAGAAAGCCCGGGCCAAGAGTTCAAGATAACTATCGTAGGCCCGCTTATGAGCTTCGCCCTGGGCATCATCGGGGGAGTCATCTACCTCGCTCTTCACTTGAGCGACATGGGCACAAGCGTGCCCGGCGCGATCGCGTTCTACCTGGCGTTCATCAACATCGCCGTCGGCCTGTTCAACATGCTGCCTGGATACCCACTCGACGGTGGCCGCGTGCTGCGTGCCAGCCTCTGGGCGCGCACAAACAGCATGCTGCGGGCCACGCGCTGGGCCGCCCGCGTGGGGACGATCATCGCCTTCGGCCTGATGGCGCTGGGCGTCCTCTCGGTGCTGGCCGGTAACTGGCTCGGCGGTGTCTGGTTCATCGTCATCGGCTGGTTCCTGCGCAACACCTCGGAGCAAGCCTACCAGCAGCTCCTCTACCGCAACACGCTGGAGGGCGCCAAGGTCGGCGACATCATCGACCGCAACTTCGAGGGCGCCCCGCCGGACATCCCGCTGAGCGAACTCGTCAACGATTACATCCTCGGGCGCGGCCAGCGCTGTGTCCCGGTCGTGGTCGAGGGCAACCTCCTGGGCCTGATAACGATCGGCGACCTGCGCGCCTTCCCCCCCGACGAATGGGCGACAACCAGCGCCTTTCGCGCCATGACCCCGCGAGAGCAGTTGTACACGATCGCCTCCGAAGACGAGCTGATGAGCGCACTGGAACTGATGGCAGCGAACGACGTCCACCAGCTGCCCGTGATTGACGGCTTCGACTTCAGCGGTTTCGTCACCCGCGCCGACGTTATCCGCCGCATCCAGGTGAGAGCGGAGCTGGCCGGCCTGCGGGAATAGCCACGCGCCCGCCCGGCCGTGGTCGGACAAGAGCCCACGCGACTCGACGCGTTGACACGGCCCATCCAATGTGAATCTAATAGGCTGCCCAACAGGGTGGCTGTCTGCGCGCGCCCCCGAAACCGCGGCCGGCCGCCCCACAACTGACTGGAGGTCCCTCAATGAGCGAAGTACGTTTTGACGACCGGGTGGCGGTCGTCACAGGCGCCGGTGGCGGCCTTGGCCGCGCCCACGCGCTACTCCTGGCATCTCGCGGCGCAAAGGTCGTCGTCAACGACCTCGGCGGTTCGCGCGATGGCGACGGCGCCAGCTCGAACATGGCTGACAAGGTCGTCGACGAGATCAAGGCAGCCGGCGGCGAGGCCGTCGCCAACTACGATGGCGTGGACACCTACGCCGGCGGCGAGAACATAATCAAGACCGCGGTCGATGCGTTCGGCAAGGTCGACATCGTTATCGCCAACGCCGGCATCCTGCGCGACCGCGCCTTCCACAACCTCGAGGAGGCGGACTGGGACAAGATCTTCGCTGTGCACGTCAAGGGCTCGTTCAACGTCATCCAGCCTGCCTTCCGCCTCATGCGCCAGCAGAACTATGGCCGCATCATCGTCACGACTTCCAACGCTGGCCTCTACGGCAACTTCGGCCAGGCCAACTACTCCTCCGCCAAGACGGCGCTCCTCGGCCTCGCCAGCACTCTGGAGCTGGAGGGCGCCAAGTACAACATCAAGGCCAACGTCATCGCACCCGTCGCCGCCTCGCGGCTGACCGAGGACGTGATGCCGCCGGCCGTGCTCGAGAAGCTCCGGCCGGAGTTCGTATCCCCGGTCGTCGCCTACCTGTGCTCGGAAGAGTGCCAGATATCCGGCAACATCTTCACCGCCGGCGGCGGCTACGTCGGCCGCGCGGCGATCGTCGAGAGCAAGGGCGCGGTGCTGCCCGACATCTCAATCGAGGCCGTGCGCGACAACATCGACAAGATCAGCGACATGACCGGCGCTGAAGAGTTCACGAACGCTTTCGACGAGGTCTCGAAGCGCCTCGCATCGGCCACGGCGGTAAGCTAAGCCATGACCACCGAACGCAAGGCCCTTTCTCCCGACGTCGTCGGCCTGGAGCTGCCGGCGTCCACCTTCGACTACGAAGAGCGCGACGTCATGCTCTACGCGCTCGGCATCGGCGCCAAAGAGCTGCCGTTCATCTTCGAGCGCAACCTCAAGGTAATACCAACGTTCGCGGTCATCCCGGCCTTCCCGGCCCTCATGGGCCTGGCCCAGAACGTCGAGATCAACCCCGTGATGCTCCTGCACGGCGAGCAGGGCTTCCGCATCGCAAAGACGATCCCGACGAGCGGCTCCCTGACGACCAGCGGGACCGTGACGGGCGTCTACGACAAGGGCAAGGGCGCACTCATCACAATCGACTCGACGACCACGGACGCCTCCGGTGAGACCGTCTTCACGAACACTTCCGGCGTCTTCATCCGCGGCGCCGGCGGCTTTGGCGGCGACCGTGGGCCGGGCGCCGCCAACAAGGCGCCGGAGCGCGCGCCCGACAAGTCGGTGGATGACACGACCCTGGACATCCAGGCCGCGATCTATCGCCTCTCCGGAGACCGCAACCCACTGCACATCGACCCCGATTTCTCCAAGATGGCAGGCTACGACCGGCCGATTCTGCACGGCCTGTGCAGCTTCGGGTACGCCGGCCGCGCCGTCCTCGCCGAGTACTGCGACAACGACCCGGACCGCCTCGTCGGTCTGGCCGTCCGCTTCACCGGCGTCGTCTACCCGGGCGACACGATCACGACCGAGATGTGGGACGAGGGCGACGGCAAGATCATCGTCCAGTCGAAGACGCAGGAAGGCCGCGTCGTCATCAGCAACGCCGCCGCCGAGGTCAAGTCCTAGGCGTCCCGGCGAAAGAGCAACGATCGAAGGCCCGCGGCGACTGTCGCGGGCCTTTCGCTTGCGTCCGCGCGGCTCCCTCGGTTGCCAGCCTTGGCGGGCGGCGATAGCATGGATCACCTGGGGTGCCTCGACCGCCCTGAGGCGCAGCCCCCGCCCCGCAGATCGCAGAGAGGAGTGCCATGCGCATCGTCGTCGGAGCCGACCACCGCGGCTTTCAGATGAAGAACGCCATCGCCGACTTCCTGCGCGCGGCCGGCCACGACGTCACCGACGTCGGCACCGACAGCGCCGAGTCCGTCGACTACCCGGACATCGCCGTCGCCATCGCCGCCGAGATCCAGTCCGGCAACGCCGAACGGGGCGTCTTCGTCTGCGGCAGCGGCGTCGGCGCCAGCGTCGCCGCCAACAAGCTCGGCGGCATCCGCGCCGCCATCACGCACGACACCTACTCCGCGCACCAGGGCGTAGAGCACGACGATATGAACGTCATCTGCCTCGGCTCGCACGTCATCGGCATCGACATCGCGCTTGAGGTGACTAAGGCGTTCGTCGGAGCCAGCTTCGACGCCCAGGAGCGCTACGTGCGCCGCCTGGCCAAGGTACGCGCCATCGAAGCCGGCGAGACCGAGACCGGCAAGAAGCAAGAGATTTCGGGATAGGAGCGACTGGCATGGCCAACCCGCTATTGGAACTGAAGAGCCAGCGACAGAGCGTCTGGTACGACAACCTCAACCGCGAGCTGATCAAGACCGGCGCGCTCCAGCGCATGGTCGAGGACGACGGCATCGGCGGCGGCACGTCCAACCCATCGATCTTCGA
>JADFKG010000098.1 GCA_022565075.1 Chloroflexota bacterium
GCCGGACACGGCGGGGCGGTTTCATTATGTGGGTGGGCGCGGACGGCGACGGCGAGATATCCCGGCCGATTCGCAGGAGATCCTGCCCTAGGACGGTAGGAGCGCGGCGAAGCGCTTGTGCGAACGGAAGGGCCTGACGATGGCGAGGTGCAGGCGTCGCAGGTCGAGCATCTGGCGTGAGAGGCGCTGCAGGTCTTCGAGGGTGACGGCCTCTATCTCGGCGATGGCGTCGTCGACGGTGCGTGTCCAGCGCTGATCGCTTTGGGCGTCAGCCCGCCGGTCGGATGTTGCGGTTCACGCGGAACAGGTTGTCCGGGTCGTATGCGGCCTTGACGCGTTGGAGCCGCTCGTAGTTTTTTCCATAGGCGTCGGCGGTCCGATCGGCGTCGTCCTCGGCCAACTGGAAGTTGACGTAGTTCCCACCGGTGGAGAAGGGCCGGAACCGCTTCCACGCATCGCGAACCCACTGCCGGAACGTGTCGGCATCAGGATCGTTTGGCTCCCACGCGCCAGCCGCGCCGTATATAAACTGGACGTCTCGGTTCCCGACGGCCCCGTCATCCGCGTCGTGCTCGTTGACGGCCCCACCGACGTGGGCGAAGACCAGCTGCCCTTCCGGCATGGGGCACTCGGCGAACAGGTCACGCCAGACCGATAGAAGGTCGTCGCTCAAGCTGGCGGCCATCTCGGTCTTCCAGTAGTAGTTGTTGCCCTTGGGCTCGGTTCCGTCGAGGTAAGACTGCTGCTGGGTGTAGGGTTGCGCTTGAAGCAGATTGACGACGGGGCCGCCCAGGGCTCTGATCGGCGCGAGCGCCTCGTCGGCGTGGTCCAGGTCGCCGCTGTAGCACACGGACATGGCACATAGACGTTTGCCGTGCCACTCCTGAGGGACGAATGGCGCCGGCGGGCCGTTAAGGAGGATCAGGAACACCGTCAGCTCACGGGGTGCCTCGGTAGTGATCGTTCGGTAGGCCTGGAGGATCTCATCGGCCCGCTCGAACGGCCAGGCGATGAGGCCGCCGTAGATGGTCGGTCCGATCTCGTGCAGGCGGAACGTGAACCGTGTGACGACGCCGAAGTTGCCGCCGCCGCCTCTGAGCGCCCAGAACAGGTCGGCGTTCTCGCCGCGGTTGGCCGTGCGGATCTCGCCGTCCGCAGTGACGATCTCGACCTCCTCGAGGTTGTCGACCGCCCAGCCGAAGCGGCGCGTCAGGTAGCCGAAGCCGCCGCCGAGCGTCAAACCGGCGACCCCGGTCTCGGACACGAAGCCGAGCACCGTCGCCAGCCCGTGCTCCTGCGTTGCCCGGTCGACGTCCTGAAGCAGACACCCGGGCCCGACGTGCGCCAGCCTGGCATCGCGGTCGACGGTGACGTCGCGCAGGCGCGACATGTCGAGGGTCAGGCCGCCCTCGGCGATAGAGGTCCCGGCGATGTTGTGGCCTCCGCCCTTGATGCTCAGCAGCAGCCCATGCTCACGCGCGAACCCAACGGCCGCAGCGACGTCGTGGGTTGAGGTCGGTTGGACGACAAGCGCGGGGACGCTCGCCGCCATGGCGTTCCAGATCAGCACTGCATCGTCCCAACCTTCGTCACCAGCCTGCAGCAGCGGACCCGCTACGCGTGAAGCTAAATCCTCGAGTTGAACAGACGTCAGGCTGACGTGTCCGCCCTTGAGTCCCGCTATGTCGAATCCCTTCGTGATCATGGCTTCCTCCCTTGCTCTGGCGGTCATCCCGAGGCCAGACGATCCAGCCCGTTGCACCTGAGGACGATAGGCGCGAGCCGACGGTCACAGCATCGGGCGAAGTATCCAAATCGGCACGCCGGAGCGGCGTGGGTAATTTTGTGTAGGCGGCTACAGGAGGTCGTGCTCGTAGGCGTACGCCGTGGCGGCCGCCCTGGACGACAGACCCAGCTTGGTGAAGACGTTGCTCATGTGGCGAGCGACCGTCTTCTCGCTGATGAACAGGTCGGCGGAGATCGCGCGGTTGGTCTTTCCGGTCGCTACGAGGCGGAGCACCTGCACCTCGCGCGCGGTCAGCCCGCCCGCTGTCCTGGCGGCCGCCTTTCGGGACAGCGCCTCCACCCGGGCAAGAGCGGGCGCGGCGCCAAGTTGCTGGAAGACCCAGCGCGCCGCGTCGAGTTCCATCTCCGCTGTGTCTTCGTCCCCGAGTTCCCGGCAGGAGAGTCCGATGAGGACCCGGACGCGCGCGGCTTCGTACGGCGCCTCGAGCTCCTGCCAGGCCGTCCACGCATGGCGCAGCGAGGCGAGGGCGGTTCGCGCCTCGTTCTTGCTGAGGAGGACGGCTCCCGTGGCGTGGGCGGATACGGCATGCAGGAACGGTGCGTCAAGGGCGGCAGCGATCTCCGACAACTCATCAGCGGCGATGCTTGCCGCCTGGACATCGCCGGCGGCAAGCATGATCTCCACGTGCGCGGCAAGTAGCCTGGAACGGGTCACGCGGTCCTGCGCTTCGTCCACCGCGCGGCGGGTCGCCGCTTCTGCGGCATCGAGCTGTCCCTGGGCCAGCCGTAACTGCGCGAGGCCAGGCTGCGGATTTCGTCCCCACTTACTGGCCTGGCGATACGCCTCCTCGGCCTTCACGAAGTCGCCTTGCAGCCGGTGGAGCTCGGCCTGCTGATAGAATGCCGCGCCCGCCGCCGGCTCGCCAGAGAGCCGTTCGCACGCCTGCTGCGCTTCGTCCATGGCGTCGGGCCACGCGCCGTGTAACTGCATGATCTCGGCGCGATGCACCAGGCACTGACCACGGTAGGGGACCAGGTCTGGCTGAGACTCACACCAGTGGCTCAGGGCCGCCGTCCACTCCTGGGCTCGCCGCAGATCGAAGATCTCGTGACATGCCTCGATCACGGCGCAATAGACGATCCCGGCGACGATGGGAGATACCTCGCCAGCCGTAACGGCGACCATTGCCTCGTCGAGCAACGCCACGCCTTCCGCTGTTTCTCCCAGGTGGATCAGAGCCTGACCCCGGCCGAGGCGGCCGAGAGTAGCCAGGTCCGGGTCGCGGAAGCGGTCGCCGATCTCCGCGGCCTGGCCAAACGTGGCGTACGCGGCCGCGGCGTCGCCCTGATCGATGCTCTGTAATGCGACCGGCACGAGCAGATATCCTTGCTCCACGCAGTCCAGGTGGCGGTCGTCGAGCAGCCGCTGAGCCCGGGTCAGCCAGCCGCTGCCGCGGGCCACCTCGCCCTTGAGGAGCAACCCGAAGGCCAACCAGAACGCGCACCGTGCGGCTCGCGCCGCGTCGTCCCGGCGCAGGCACTCGTGATGCGCTCGCGTCCAGCTGTCCGCGCTGTCGTCATCTCTGCCGATGAGGTGTGCGGCCAGCGCGAGCCGCTCGATATCCTCAAGCTCAAGCGGCGCCTCGTGATCGGCGACTGACAGCTGAGCATACGCATCCCCCCAGGCCTGCTGCTTGAAGGACTCTCGGCCTCGATGGAGCGCGTCGGTCGTGGTCATAAGCTCTTTACCACACGTGGGCGTGACTGCGGCGGCGGATACGTGCATTCAGGCCGCGCCCGGCGTGCATCTGATAGTTGCCAATCTTACCGTGGTCGCTGGCATCGGGAGGCATCGCCGTTCGATTCGCGGGAGATCCTGCCCTAGGACGGCAGGAGGGCGGCGAAGCGCTTGTCGGAGCGGAAGGGCCCGACGATGGCCAGGTGCAGGTGTCGCAGGTCGAGTATTTCGCGGGAGAGGCGCTGCAGGTCTTCGAGGGTGACGGCCTCTATCTCGGCGACGGCGTCGTCGACGGTGCGCACGCGGTCGAGCAGGAGTTCCTGGGCGCCGATCCAGCCGGCGACGGCGCGTGTGTCCTCTAACCGAAGCAGCAGCCGTCCCTTCGAGAGTTCGCGGGCCTTGACCAGCTCATCACTGTCGGGGCCGTCGTTCGCCAGCCGCTCCAGCTCGCCGAAGATCACCTGGAGCGCCTCGGTGGCGTTCTTCGGGTCGACGCCGGTGAAGACGTTGAACGTCCCGGTGTCCAGCAGGTTCATCGCGTAGGCCGAGATGTCGTAAGCGAGGCCGCGCTGTTCGCGCAGCTCTACGAAGAGCCGCGACGACATCCCCTCGCCGAGGATGATGGAGAGAAACGAGAGGGCGTGGCGGTCCGGGTGGGTCAGCGACAGGCCGTGCAGGGCCATGCTCATGTGCGCTTGCTCGGTGGTCTTGTACTTGACGGCGCAGCGCTGGCCGTTGGTCTCCGTCGCCGGGCGCCAGGTTGCTGGCTGGCCCCGTCGCCAGTCGCCCAGGCCGTCCTGCACAGCCGATACGATCTCGTCGTGAGTGATGTTGCCGGCGACGGCCACGACGACGTTATTCGGCACGTACTGCTGATGCATGTAGCCGGTCAGGGAGTCCACGCCGAGCTGGCCAACGGATTCCACGCTGCCGGCGATGTCGCGGCCCAGTGGCTGGCCGGGCCAGATCAGCGAGTCCAGCAGCAAGTCCGCCTGCTGGCCCGGCGAGTCCGCTACCATGGCCAGCTCTTCGAGGATGACCAGGCGTTCCTTTTCGATCTCTGAGGCCTCGATGAGGGGATGGTGGACGAGCTGAAAGAGGATGTCCAGGGCCAGGTCCAGGTGAGGCCGCGCGACCTTGATGTAGTACATCGTCAGTTCGCGGTCGGTGGCGCCGTTCATGACGCCGCCGACGCCGTCGATCCTGGCGGCGATTTCGCGCGCGGTGGGCCACTTCTCGGTGCCCTTGAAGAGCATGTGCTCCAGGAAGTGCGAGACGCCGGCCATGTCGTCGCCTTCGTAGCGGGAACCGGCGCCGATGTAGAAGGTAACCGAGACCGAGTGAGTGTGCGGCATCGACGAGGTGAGGACGCGGAGGCCGTTGCCGAGGACGGAGCGTTCGTAGAAGGGGATGGGGTCTGGCATGGTTTGAGGGCCTCGAAAGTAAGACGAAGGCCCCGAGTCATCGGGGCCTCTCAGGTGAGCTCGATTGCCGTCAGTGTATCACGGGCTGGAGTTCACGACTGCGCCCAGTTGACGTCGCCGCAGAGGTCCGCCGGGTGCTCTCTGGCGGCGAAGACGGCGTACTCTTTCTTCGCTTCGCCGATGGTCGTACCGTCGCCGTGGCCGGGTAGCACCTGGGTCTCGTCCGGCAGGGCGAAGAGCACTGAGGTGATCGACTGGATCGACTGCTGCAGGTCCGCCGGCGAGTTGGTGCGGCCGGGCCCGCCGGGAAAGAGTGTGTCGCCGGAGAAGAGGAACTTGCCGGCGAGGAGGCAGGTGCTGCCGGGCGTGTGTCCCGGCGTGTGCAGCGCGCGCACACGGATGGCGCCGGCCGTCAGTTCTCCGCCGTCGGAGAGCGGCTGGTCGATCTGCTCGGCGGGCATGATCTGCTCGGCCGGGTGACAGATGACGGGAGCGCCGAGAGCGCCCTTCACAAGGTCGTAGTCCATCCAGTGGTCGTGGTGGGTGTGCGTGAGGACGATTCCCTTGACGTCGAGGTCCTTGGCGGCGGTGATCAGTTCCTGGCTGCCCGAGGGCATGTCCACGACCAGCGCCTCGCCGGACGCCTCGTCAGCGATGATGTAGGCGTTGTTGGCGAACGAGCCCAGCGGCCCGAAGCGCATCACTGTCAGGTTGCCGTCACCGTACACGTCCATGTCGTGAACCTCCCTGCGCTGGATGGTAACATAGCGCTCACTGTGATCTCGGAGTCGATCCTCACTACTAAGAAAGTGCGCCTGAGGCCCCTTCAGGAGAGCGACCTGGCGCAGTTCCAGCGCTGGCTGGCGGACGATGAGCTGCGCCGGTGGCTGGGCAGCGTCAACGAGCAGCCGTCGGTGGCTGAGGAGTTTGACTGGTACGTGAGCAGGCGCCAGGACCCCGACAGCATTCTCTGGTCGATCGAGTCTGCGGACGGCACGTTGCTCGGCAACGTTGAGCTGCGGTTGAGCGCGCTCAATCGCCGGGCCGAGGTAGCTATCGGCATCTTCGACAGGGAGCAGTGGGGTAAGGGCTACGGCAGCGAGGCGATGCGCCTTGTCCTCGACTACGCCTTCGGCGAGCTCAAGCTCAACCGCGTCGAGCTGGCGACCGACGAGGAGAACACTCGCGCCATCCGCTCGTACGAGAAGTGTGGATTTGTTCGAGAGGGGTTGCTGCGCGAGCACCGGCTGATCGACGGCCGCCCCGTCGACAGCGTGGCGATGGCCGTGATCCGGTCCGACTGGGAGGGGCGATGACCGTCGCCGACGACGTCCGCCTGGAGGGTGAGTTGGTCCTCCTTCGGCCGCGGGTCGACGAGGACCTGGAGCTCTTCGCGCGCTGGCACGGCAACCCGGACGTGCGGCACTGGCTGCACATGTCTGAGATGCCGGAACAGACGCTGGAGATTGAGCGGCAGCGCTGGCAGATCGCTCGCAACGACCCGACGCGCATTTCGTTCGTGATCGAGACGCTGGCCGGGGAGCCGATCGGCAATATCGTCCTCATCGGCGTCGACGCGGCGCATCGCCGGGCGGAGCTGGGCATTGCGATCGGCGAGAAGGGCGACTGGGGTCGCGGCTACGGCACGGACGCGATCCGCGTCATCCTGCGCTTCGCCTTCGAGGTTCTGAAGCTGCGCCGGATCGAGCTGATCACCGACGCCGACAACGAGCGCGGCATCCGCGCCTACGAAAAGTGCGGCTTCGTCTGCGAGGGCGTGCTGAGAGCCAAGCGCCTGCGTTACGGTAAGCCGCTGGACATGCTGATCATGGCTGTCTTGAGCGAGGACTGATGCAAGTCACCGATCACATCTTCTCGATCCCGGCCGAGCAGGCGTTCTACACCGGTCCGCAGTCGCCCAACGTCTTTCTGGTGCGCGATGGCGACGAGGCGGCGCTGATCGACAGCGGCTTCGGCGATGAGCCTTCGGTGAAGGAGCGGCTGGACTTTCTGGCGGAGCATGAGGGCGTGCGCGTGAAGTACATCGTGCTCACGCACCACCACTTCGACCACTCCAGCGGTGCGGCTCAGCTGCGCGATGCGACCGGCGGTGCGGTGGCGCTCCACCCGCAGGAGGAGGAGTTACTGCGAGACTGGCAGAGCAAGGCCCCCCAGGATATCGAGGTGCCCGAGGAGATGAAGGAGCTGGCGGAGAAGGTCGAGACGTTCCGCAAGCAGGCCGCGGAGGCCGATCCCACGATCAAGATGAACGACGGCGACGAGTTCTCTGTCGGCGATCTTACGCTGCGGGTCGTGCATACGCCGGGGCACACGCTGGGATCCGTTTGCATATACATCCCGCAGGAACGCGCGCTTTTCACGGGCGACACGGCGCTGGGTCTGGGAACGGTGGCGATCTCGCCGCCTCCGCACGGGGACATGGCGCTCTACCTGGAGTCGCTCGAGCGTTTGAAGACGCTCGACTCTGCGCTGATGCTGCCGGGCCACGGCCAGGAGGTGCACGACGTTCCCGCCAAGCTGCAGGAGTTGATCGACCACCGCCTGGCGCGGGAGGAGCAGATCGTCGGTCTCATCCGCAAGGGCAAGCGCACGCCGAAGGCGATGCTGAGCACGATCTATCCGGAGCTGGACAAGCGTATGCTGCCCGTGGCGCGGCGGCAGATCGAAGCGCACCTGGCGAAGCTCGAGTCGGAGTCCCGCGTTGCCCAGGCCGGCGACGAGTGGACGCTCGTCTGAGGTGTTAGGTGACAGGTGACAGGTGTTAGGTGCTAGGTGTTAGCTGGCTGGCGCGCCTTCCTGTCTCCTCGCCGGCACGTG
>JADFKG010000099.1 GCA_022565075.1 Chloroflexota bacterium
GACGCCCCGATCCTCGACCGCGAAGGCATCCGTCGCCCGGAGCGCCTTTACGACACCGCCGACCTCTCCTACATCCTGATGCCTTCGCTCGGCGCGTGGAGCCTCGCGAAGCTGGCGGAGCGATTCGGCGTCACGTTCGACACCCAGCACCGTGCGCTTTCCGACGCGGACGCCGCGCGCGGTGTCTTCCTCAGTCTGCTCGATCTGGCGATAGAGCTTCCGAACGAAGTGCTGGGGCAGGTAGCCCAGTGGCTGACGCCGACGGAGTTCCCCTGGAGCGGCTTCTTCCGCGAGGCGTTCGACAGGGCGGCGTCGCTGCCACCCGTGAAGCGTCCGGTCCTGCGCCCGCCGGAGAACGTCGACCAGCGGCCGTTGAAGCCGAGCCTGGATCCGGCGCCAGTCGATCCGCAAACAGCGCTGGCGGTGCTGGCGTCGGCGGCCCGCCGCGCCGATCTCTTTCCCGAGTACGAGCGACGCCCCCAGCAGGAGGCGATGACGGAGGCCGTGGCCGAGGCGTTCAACGCCGGAACGCAGCTGATGGTTGAGGCCGGCACCGGCGTGGGCAAGAGCCTGGCGTACCTGATCCCGGCGGCCTGCCACTCGCTGGCAAACCAGGGCCGCGTCGTCGTCTCAACGTCGACGATCAACCTCCAGGAGCAGCTCACGAAGAAGGACCTGCCCGCTGTTAAGGCGCTCTCGCCGGACTCCGGCCTGCGCTCCTGCCAGCTCAAGGGGCGGCGCAACTACCTCTGCCTCAAGCGGTTCAACGCGCTGCGGACGTCGGCGTCGCTTTCCGACGACGAAGCATACCTGGCGTCGAAGATCCTCGTCTGGCTCGGCGACACCGATACCGGCGATCGCGGCGAGCTTCGGATCTCTCCGCAGGAGGACGCCCTCTGGTCGCGGCTGAGCGCCGAAGGCGCCTCTTGCACGTCTGACAACAGTCCGTTCGTCGTTGACGGCACGTGCTTCATGCTGCGCGCGCGCAAGGAGGCGGAGGCGTCGCACATCGTCGTCGTCAACCACGCGCTGCTGCTGGCTGACATCGGCACCGGCGGCCGGGTGATCCCGCCCTACGAGCACGTGGTCATCGACGAGGCGCACAATCTGGAGGCCGAGGCGACGCGCCAGTTCGGCTTCACCTGCCGCGAACGCGAGCTGCATCAGCTCTTCGATGCCAGCGAGGGGATCGTTTCCGCGCTCGGCAAGGCCCTGCGCACGGCGCCCCTGCTGCTTGAGGCAGGCCGCGAGATGGAGGAGCAGGCGACGGCTCTGCGAGAGGCAGCGAAGGGCGCTCGGCCGCGCATCCAGCAGCTCGCGGACATGCTGAAGGCGTTCCTGGCGCAGCAGGCCGCCCCGAACGCCGAACGCGACTCCAGGTTGCACGTGACCAAGGCGACGCGCGTGCAGCCGGACTGGTCGGACGTGGAGATCGCCTGGGAGAACTGCCGTCTCGTGCTTAGCGATCTCGCGGCGCACCTCGGCCGGTTGCACGAATCGTTGATCAGCGCCGCGGAGCTGGGGATGCTGAACCAGGAGATCATCGTGGCGACGGTAGCGCAGTCGCTGGAGGCCGCCAACGGCTTCGTTAGCGGACTGGCGGCGGCGCTGGCGGAGGACGACCCGAGCCGCGTCGTCTGGCTCGAGATCGACCGCGGCGATGGCGGGATAATCGTCTCGTGGGTGCCGCTTGAGGTCGACAGCCTCCTGCAGAGCGGCCTCTACGAAGACTGCCGCACGGTCGTGCTGACCGGGGCGACGTTGCGCTCCCAAGACAGCTTCGAGTATTTGCAACGCCGCGTTGGCCTGCAGGACTGCGAGACGCTCGGGCTGGGTTCGCCGTTCGACTTCGAGAAGGCTGCGCTCGTCCTGATCCCGCGCGAAATGCCGGATCCCGGCGCGCCCGGCTACGTTGACGCCCTCGCCCAGGCCGTCATTGACCTGGCGCGCGCCTCGCAGGGGCGCGCGTTGGTGCTCTTCACGTCGCACGCGACCCTCCGCGCAACGCACCGGCTCGTCGCCGATGCGCTGAAGCGCGACGGGATCGAAGCGCTGGGGCAGGGGATCGACGGCTCTCCGCGTCAGCTCGTCCGGGCGCTCCGGGGTAACACCAAGACGGTCGTGCTGGGAACGTCGAGCTTCTGGGAGGGCGTCGACATACCGGGCGACTCTCTCTCGCTGCTAGTGATGGCGCGCCTGCCGTTCGCCGTGCCGACGGATCCGGTGTTCGCGGCGCGCTCGGAACTCTACGAAGACCCGTTCAACGAGTACGCGCTGCCGCAGGCTGTGATCCGCTTCAAGCAGGGCTTCGGCCGTCTGATCCGCACGAAGTCCGACCGCGGCGTGCTTGTCGTGTTGGACCCGCGTATCGTCACGAAGCAGTATGGCTCCGCCTTCCTGCAGTCGCTGCCGGGCTGCACTGTGCGGCAGGCAGCGATGCGAGAGATGCCCGGTCACGTCGAGCAGTGGCTGGCCGCGCGCGCTCCGGCGCATTGAACACAACACTAGCCGGCTCGCGAGTGGCCCTTCGGGCCGTCGCCCCCGACGACTTACCGCTGATCGAGGACTGGTGGCCCGAGGCCGCGGCGACTGTTCGCGGCGTGGGCGAGCCGGCCGCCATCGGCGAATTGCAGCGGATGACGGACGAGGCCGGCGGCGAGACGCTCGTTATCGCCCGGGCAGACGATCCCACGGCGATCGGTCTTCTCGTCTACCGGCTAGCGGACGATGGCTGGTTGGAGTTTCGGTTCCTGGCGCTGGCGAAGGCGCTTCGCGGCTGGGGCTACGGCTCTGAGGTGGTGCGGCTGATCGAGGAGTCGGGCCGGGCCCGGCGATTTGCGGCGCGCGTGAGCGCTGGGAACGGGCTCGGCCTCTTCTTCTGGCTGCGGATGGGCTATCGTCCCGCGGAGGCGGGAGAGTTGCCGTGGCCGGAGCGCGAGCCCGAAGATAGGATCGCAATGATCCGAGAACAGAAGGAGTGAGCGTGTGGACGACGTTCTGAAGTACTGCGATGAGCACCACGACGAAGCGCTGGCGAAGCTCGTCGAACTGTGCCGCTTCGAGACTGTGAGCGCGCAGGGCCGGGCGATCGAGGAGACGGCGGACTGGGTCGCCGGCGAGCTGCGCGATCTCGGCTTCGACGTGCAGGTCCTGCCGAAGCCGGAAGGCCCGCCCGCGCAGCCGGTCGTCTACGCGGAGGCGAAGGGTGCGTCCGCGAAGACGGTGCTCTTCTACGACCACTACGACGTGCAGCCGGAGGAGCCGCTCGACCTCTGGAAGACGCCGCCGTTCGAGCCGGTGCAGAAGGACGGCAAGCTGTACGGGCGCGGCACGTTCGACAACAAAGGCAACATTGCGGCGCGCTTCGCGGCGATCCGGGCCTGGCGGGAGACCAGCGGCGAGCTGCCGTGCGGGGTGAAGTTCTGCATCGAGGGCGACGAGGAGATCGGCTCGCCGTTCATGGAAGAGTTTGTCGAGCGGCACAAGGAACTGCTCGCCGCGGACGCCTGCATCTGGGAGGGCGGCGGCGTCACGTGGGAGGGCCTGCCAATGGTCACGCTGGGCGTGAAGGGCCTCCTCTACGTGCAGCTGGAGTGCCAGGCGATCACACACGACGCTCATTCGTCGTACGGCACGGTCCTACCGAACGCTGCCTGGCGCCTCGTCTGGGCGCTCTCTACGATCAAGGGGCCGGACGAGCGCGTCATGATCGAAGGCTTCTACGACGACGTTCGCCCGCCGACCGCGGATGAGCGCGCGGCGGTTCAGAAGCTGCCCGACGATGCCGCTGAGACGTTCAAGTCGTACGGTATCGAGCGATCAACGACAGGCGTCAGCGGCTTCGAGTACAACATCCGGCACCTGTTCGAGCCGACGGCCACGATCGACGGCCTGTCTTCGGGCTATGAGGGCGAGGGCCCGAAGACGGTGCTGCCGGCGAAGGCGATGGCGAAGGTCGACTTCCGCCTCGTCAACGACCAGGACCCGGGCGACATCGAGCGCAAGCTGCGCGCGCACCTGGACAAGCACGGCTTCGAGGACATCACGATCACGACGCACGGCGGTGAGCACCCGGCGCGAACGCCTGTGACTGACCCGCTCGTGGCGACGATGATGGAGGCCTGCCGCGAGGTGTACGGCAAGGAGCCGGTGATTCTGCCGACGATGGCCGGCACGGGGCCGCTGTATCCGTTCGTGACGACGCTCGGTCTGCCGAACGTCGACATCGGCATCGGCTACCCCGGCGCCGCGATCCATGCCCCGAACGAGAACATCCGCCTGGAGGACTTCCGCGCCGGAACGAAGGCGATCGCGGCCTTCCTGGGTAAATTCGGGCGCTAGCGGGCTCCATGACGAAGGTGCCATCTCTCGCCGAAGCTTCGATCACCAAGCGATTCATTAGTCGCTGGTCGGAGCGGTACGATATGTTGGCCGGTGCCGACGACCTCAGCAAAGAGGCTGATCTGCTGAACTGGCTCGATTCCTTGGGAGACGCGAGGTATCTGGACAAGGATCACTTCGTCGAGTTGTGCATGTGGAAGTCGCCGCGCCAGAAGTCTAGATACGAATCGAATGGCTCGCCGCTGGTTGAGAAGGCAACTCGGCTCGCGTTCGATCTTGATGAGGAGATACTCAAGCTCTACGTCCTGATGGCTCTCGAAGGCGTAGGGGTTCCGGTTGCGTCCACAATCCTGCACTTTCTGCAGCCAGAGGGGTTCGCCATCTTCGATGTGCGTGCGCGAGGGACGCTATTAGGTGCCGGGCTGTGGCATCGCCGTAAGGGTGATCAGTCAGTGGCTGCTTGGATCGAGTATTTGGCGATCATGAGAAGGCTTGCGGTACGTCACCGCGTGTCGCTACGCTCACTCGACAAGGCTCTCTTCGCGTACGACAAGTGGGGCGGGTAATCCTTCGCCTAGTGGCCCTCGCCGATGGCTGGCTCTTTGCCCGCCTTGCCCAGGCAGAGGTTGCAGGCGAACTCCAGCGATAGGTGCTGGTCGTGGATCCAGACGTCGCCGCAGTCCGTCCCGTCCTGGTCCTGGCGCGTGCGTAGGTGGAACGGCCCCTGGCAGTTGTTGCAGGTGGCGGCGCGGTCCGGAGCTATGTCATCGCCGCATACGCGGCACGGGGAAGTTTCGGTCATTCGTCGTTCCGGGCAAGGCCGTCGCGGACAAGGCGTTCTTCGTCCGCGCGCGTCTTGACCTCTCCGTCCAGCTTAGCAGCGCGCAGGTCGGCCAGTACTTCACCGACCGCCTTCCCCGGCGGCACGCCGAGCGCCAGCAAGTCGTCGCCGCGGAGGAGCGGTCGGATCGTTCGATACGTCGCCATGTAGGCGTGTGCCTGCTCTCGCTCCTCACCGGACCCGGCGGCGGCCAACGCCCAGACTGCGGCCGCCGGATGAGCCGCGAAGAGTGAGGCGGTCTCGCTCGGTCTCGCCCCAGCGAGCGGCCCGCGCCCGCGGAGCGCCGAAAGCGCGCGTACAGCATCAGCCTGGCGACGGGTGAGCGCGAGGCGCCCGATCACGGGCTCGGTCGCCGGCTGGGGGACGTGCCAGGTGAGGAGCGGCCAGTATGCCGCGGGGGTGGCGCGTGGTGCGATCTCTCGCAGGCGCTCGAAGGCGGTCCCCAACTCGCGGTCGAAGTGAAGCGACGGGTGCAGTGTGTGCAGTGCGCCGAGCTCCGCCAGGCGCAGCAGGGCGCGCTCCGGCTCGCGCTCGAGAAGCGTGCGCTCGAACTCTCGGTGGACGCGCGCGGGGCTGATCGTCTCCAGGAAAGGGAGGTCGCGGACGAGCAGGTCGTGAGTCGCCCCCTCGATGCGAAACGCGAGGCGGACTTCGTAGCGGGCGGCGCGCAGGATACGCGTGGCGTCATCCTGGAAGCTTGCCGTGTGCTGGACGCGGATGAGGCCGGCGTCGAGATCGGCGCGGCCGCCGACAGGGTCGAGCAGCCGGCCCGCGGCAGTCCCGTTGAGAGCGAGCGCCATCGCGTTGATCGTGAAGTCACGGCGGTGGAGGTCGTCGTCGATCGACGAGGGACGGACGGTGGGCAGCGCGCCGGCGGCCTCGTACGTTTCGCTGCGCGCGGTGGCGAGGTCGACGTGGGCGCCATCACCGGAAACGGTCGCCGTTCCGAAGCGGGGATGCCGGACGAGCCGGAGGTCAGCCGCTTCCGCCAGGTGAGCGGCAAGGTCGATGGCGTCCCCTTCGACGGCAACGTCGAGGTCGCCCGGCTGCAGATCGAGCAGAAGGTCACGCACGGGACCGCCGACCAGGTAGATGGCAGCGCTGCGCCGGTCTGCCAGCTCGACCAGGCGCGTTAGGGCGCTGGCCTGCTCCGTGGGCAGCGAGGCCAGCAATTTCTCGATGAGTTCAGGGCTTCCTGGCATGTTGTGAGTTTATTGTAGAGTTGTCTGTTGACACGTGGTTTGGGGCCGTCCTATGATTTGCCTGTAATTCCTCGCGAACGTGTGAAAACGAGCCGCTTAAACGCGGCTCTCTGCGTCAATGGGCACGTATTCTAGCGCTATGGTTAGACCTGAGCAGCCTTCCGTCACCCGCTCCGCCGAGCACCTCCAGGCACGGCTCGGCGTCTCCTTCAAAGACATCGCGAACCTCAAGCAGGCCCTCTATCATCGCTCCTACCTCAACGAGGCGGACGAGGACGTCGAGTCGAACGAGCGCCTGGAGTTCCTTGGGGACGCCGTGCTCGGCTTGATCATCTCGGACAGGCTGTACAAGGATTACCCGGCGATGACCGAGGGACAGCTGAGCGTTGTGCGGGCGCTCCTCGTTCGCTGGGATGCGCTGGCCCACGCCGCCGAACGCATCGACCTGGGGCAGTATCTGGTGCTGGGGCGAGGCGAAGAGATGTCCGGTGGGCGAGAGCGTCCGTCGAACCTGGCCGGAGCGCTGGAGGCCTTGATCGGCGCGGCCTTCATCGACAGCGGGATGGCGCTGGCCAGCAAGATCGTGCTGGAGCAGCTGAAGCCGGAGCTGGACGAGATCCAGGCCAGCGGCTTCACAGTCGATAGCAAGTCGGAGCTGCAGCACCTGGCGCAGACGCAGTATCACGAGATCCCGCGGTACACGCTGGTGTCGAGCGAAGGCCCGGATCACGCTAAGCTGTTCACCGTGGAAGTATCGGTAGGCGATCGGGAGATGGGCCGCGGCCAGGGCCGGAACAAGAAGCAGGCGGAGTTGAACGCCGCGCGGCAGGCTCTGGAGACGCTGGCAGCGACGGGCTCGTAGCACGCCGTGTATCTGAAGCGTCTCGATCTCTACGGCTTCAAGAGCTTCGCCTCTCGAACAACCTTCGACTTTGGTCAGGGTATCACCGCCATCGTGGGCCCCAACGGCTCGGGTAAGTCGAACATCGCCGACGCCCTGCGCTGGGTGCTGGGCGGGCAGTCGAACAAGCTGATCCGGGCCAAGAAGATGGAAGACGTCATCTTCACCGGCTCGAGCAAGCGCTCGCGCGCCGAAAAGGCGGAGGTGACGCTGACGCTGGACAACTCAGACGGCTGGCTGCCGATCGACAGCGAAGAGGTGTCGATCAGGCGTCGCGGCTCCCGCTCCGGCGACAGCGACTACTACCTAAACGGGAAGAAGGTCAAGCTGCGGGACATCCACCTCCTCATGGCCACGGCCAGCGTCAGCCAGAATTCGTACGCCATCATCGGGCAGGGCCTCGTCGAGAGCGTGCTCA
>JADFKG010000100.1 GCA_022565075.1 Chloroflexota bacterium
AGCCAGCAAATCGGGCATAACGCCACCTATCTTACGGGACGCGAGCACCGCCGAGCGCTGACGATCAGGGCCAGGTCTGGACGGCCTTCTGCTCGTCCTCGAAGGCGATGAGCGCGGCGTGCTCGATATCGATGGCGAAGAGGTGCCACTCTGGCTCCTCCGGACGCCAGCGGTGTGTCAGGAGTGCGGATTAGCTGCCGGCGACGAGTTGCTCGACCACGGGGCCGTCGTCGGACGCTTCTTCGTGCAGGGCCGCGGCCAGCACGTCGTCCACGCTGTCAACGAGCACGAACTCGAGGTCGCGGCGGACCTCCTCGCGAACGTCGAGCAGGTCGTTCTCGTTGTCCCGCGGCATGATGATGCGCTTGCTGCCGGCGCGGTGGGCGGCGAGAATCTTGTCGCGGATGGCGCCGACGGGCAGCACCTTGCCACGCAGCGTGATCTCGCCGGTCATCGCCACGTCCTTGTGGACGGGCCGACGCGTCATCGCGGAGACGAGCGCGACGGCCATCGTGACGCCGGCCGAGGGGCCGTCCTTGGGCACGGCGCCCGCGGGGACGTGGATGTGCAGGTCGTTACGGTCGAAGAAGGCCGGCGCGATGCCCAGTGAGTCGGCGCGCGAGCGAGCGTAGGTCAGCGCCGCCTGCGCGGACTCCTGCATGACGTCGCCGAGCTTTCCGGTGAGCGTGAGGCGGCCTTTGCCGGGGACAACCGTCGCCTCGACGAAGAGGACGTCGCCGCCGGCGGCGGTCGCCGCGAGGCCGGTCGCAACGCCGACCTCGTCCTTCTGGGCCGCCAGCTCCCAGCGGAAGCGCGCCGGCCCCAGGAACTCGGAGACGTTGTCCTGCGTGACCGAGATCTGGCCCTTCTCGCCCTCCACCACAAGGCGCGCGACGCGGCGGCAGACGCTACCCAGCTCGCGTTCCAGGTTGCGGACGCCGGCTTCGCGCGTGTAGGAGCGGATGATCTCGCGAATCGCTCCTTCGCTGATACGCAGGGCGCTTTTCGAGATGCCGTTCTCTTCGAGCTGACGCGGGAGCAGATAGCGCTTGCCGATCTCCAGCTTCTCGTACTCTGTGTAGCCGGGCAGCTCGATGACCTCCATGCGATCGAGGAGCGGGGGCGGGATCGTGTCCGTCAGGTTGGCGGTGGCGATGAAGAAGACCCGCGAGAGGTCGAAGGCGATGTCGAGGTAGTGGTCAGTGAAAGTGAAGTTCTGCGCCGGGTCGAGGACTTCGAGCAGCGCCGCCGCCGGGTCGCCCCGGAAGTCCGTGCCCAGCTTGTCGACCTCATCCAGCATCATCAGCGGGTTGGCGGAGCCGGCGCGGCGTATCTCCTGGATGATGCGGCCGGGCATGGCGCCCACGTACGTGCGGCGGTGACCGCGGATCTCGGCCTCGTCGCGCATGCCGCCGAGCGAAACGTGGATGAAGTTTCGGTTGAGCGCACGCGCGATCGACTGCCCGAGCGAGGTCTTGCCGGTGCCGGGCGGGCCGACGAAGCAGAGGATCGGTCCGCGGGTTTCGCCGCCCTTCAGGTTGAGCACGGCCAGGAACTCCAGGATGCGCGTCTTCACCTTCTCCAGGCCGTAGTGGTCCTCGTCCAGGATGCGCGCCGCGTGCTCGATGTCCAGCTGGTCGTCCGTTGTGACGTTCCACGGCAGGTCCGCGATCCACTCCAGGTACGTGCGCACGACCTGGTACTCGGGCGAGATCGCCGGGATCTGCTCCAGGCGTTCGATCTCGCGGTCGGCCTCTTTGCGAGCGGCCTCGGGCAGGTCGGCGTTCTTCAGGCGCTCCCTCAGTTCGGCCAGCTCCGGTGCGGACTCCTCGCCCAGCTCCTTCTGGATCGCCTTCAGCTGCTCGCGCAGGATGAAGTCGCGCTGGCGCTTGTCCAGCTCGCCCTTGACGTCGGACTGGATCTGACTCCGGACCTCGAGGACTTCGAGCTCGTGCTTGAGGAGCGAGTTGACGAGGGACAGGCGACGGCCGACGTTCAACTCGGCCAGCACCCGGTAGCGATCGTCCGGCTTCAGCGGCAGGTTGGCGGCGATGAAGTCCGCCAGCGCCGCGGGCTCGCTGATGTCGCCGACGGCAGCCGCGATCTCCGAGGGCATCGCGTCTGAGAGGTTGGCGGCGCGGACGAACGCTGCGGAGGCTTCGCGCATGACGGCCTCGGCCTTGAGGCCGGCGCCGCCTTCGTCGTCCAGCGCCTCGACGCGGGCCTGGACCGGCGGCCCCTCGCCCTCGATTGCGACGAGGCGGACGCGCGCCCGCCCCTGGAGGATGGCGTGGACGGAGCCGTCGGGCGCCTTCGCCATGCGGACGATGGTGGCGGCAGTGCCGACGTCGCGCAGGCGCAGTCCTTCCTTCGAGCCTTGGTCGTCGTCCGGTTCGCTGAAGATGGCGACGAACTTGCCTTCGGAGGAGGCAGCTGCGTCGATGGCCCGCTTGTCGCGCTCCTCGACGGCCATGACGGGCATGAGCTGCTGGGGATAGACGACGTTGGGCCCGCTGGGTATCACAGGCATCACGTCCGGGAGGGCCAGCTCCTCGGAACGCGCTGCCGGGCCTGGGGCCGGCTTCTTCTTGCGCTTCGGCTTGTCTGTCATCTGCGAGTGGTCAGCGGACAACGATCGTCAGGTGGCTACCGCTGTGGGGTTTGGTCACGGGAAGTGTGATCTCCAGTATTCCGTCTTTATAGACGGCCTTCGCCGCCTCGGCGTTGACCTGGGAAGGCAGGAGAAGATCGCGCTGGAAGACGCCGTGCGTTATCTCCATCTGTGAGTAGACGCGGTCTGGCCGCCCGCCGATGGGCTTGCGCCGGCCGCGGACGATCATCGAGCGGCCCTCGACCTCGAGCTCGATCTCCTCTTCGGGGATGCCGGCGATCTCCATGAGGACGACGACTTCCTTGTCCGTGTGGTAGATGTCGACCGGCGGCTCCATATAGGGGCGTCCGAAGCCGGGGTTGGCCGGAGAGCCGAAGACGCGTTGGTAGGCCCGGCTCATGCGCTCCTGAATGTGCTGCTCGAAGTCCGACATCTCGACGTCTCGCCTTGCCATTGAGAACCTGCGTGGAGGCCGTCAGGCGACCTGCACCACCATCTCCACCTCAACCGCGATGTTGAATGGGAGTTCGGCCACTCCGACGGCGCTGCGGGCGTGCCGGCCGCGGTCTCCGAACAACGATATCAGCAGCCTGGAGGCGCCGTCTATGACCTTCGGCTGCTCGCCGAATCCGGGCGCGCTGTTGACGAAGCCCAGCAGCTTGACGATGCGAGCGACGCGCTCCAGGTCGCCGATCTCCTGCTGAAGCGCGGAGAGGTTGCCGAGCGCACAGAGCTTTGCCGCTTCCGCCGCCTCTTCGACGCTAACGTCCGAGCCGACTTTGCCCTGCACGAAGCCGCTTCCATCCGGCTTCGCCGGCCCGGCGCCGGAGACGAAGACGAGATCGCCGACTGTAACCGCGCCGACGTACTCGCCCGCTGACCGCTGCGGCGGCAGCTCCAGGCCCATCTCGCGCAGGCGGCCAGCGACGCTCATCGCCTAGCTGGGCTTCTTGCCACCGGGGTTGCGCGGCTTCGGCTTCGCGCTGTCGCCGGACGCTTTCGGCTTCGGAGGGCTCTCCTTCGGTTTTGGTTCGGCCTTGCCCTTCTCGCCGTTGTCGCCCAGATCGGCGCCGGTCGGAAGGTCGTCGCCGGCCTCCGAGTAGTCCCGGCGCATGTCGACGATGGCGATGGCTGCCACCCGGTCGTCGTCACCGACGTCCATCAGCTTGACGCCCTGTGTCGGCCGGCCTTGCTTCGAGATGTGCATCACCGGCGTGCGGAGCATGATCCCGTTCTCCGAGATCATCATCAGCTCGTGCTCCGGGTCTACAGCGCGGGCGTGAACCAGTGGCCCGCTCTTCTTGTGAGTCTTGAAAGTGATGACGCCCTGACCGCCGCGGTTGTGGCGCGGGTACTCTTCCACGGGCGTGCGCTTGCCGTGCCCCTGGGCGCTGGCGACGAGGAGGTTGTAGCCTTCGCGGGCGATTTCGAGTCCGATGACGGCATCGCCGGACTTCAGCTTGATGCCGCGCACGCCGCCCGACAGACGCGAGGCCGACCGCAGCGCCCTGACCGCGAAACGTATCGCCTGGCCGCGTGCTGTGACCATGATCACGTCGTCGTCGTCGCTGCAGATGTGTGCGCTGACGAGTTCGTCTGCGGGTTCGAGGTTCATCGCGATCAGTCCGTCTCGCCGCACGTTGGCGAAGTTCTTCATCGGGGTCTTCTTTGCCTCGCCCAGTTTCGTGCCCATGACCATGAACTCGTTCTCCACGCCGGTGGGCGTGCGGACGACGGCGGTGATGCGCTCGCTCTGGTCCAGCATGAGCAGCTGCATGACGGAGGCGCCGCGCGCCTCACGCTTGCCTTCGTCCACTTCCCACGTCTTGACCTGGAAGCAGCGGCCGCGGTCGGTGAAGAAGATCAGGCGGTCGTGCGTGTCGGCGACGACGAGATGGCGGATATCGTCATCATCTTTAGTCTTTGCGCCGATGATACCGACGCCGCCACGGCGCTGGGAGCGGTAGGTGCTGAGAGGGATGCGCTTGATGTAGCCGCGCGAGGAGATCGTGACGACGACCTCCTGGTGGGCGACCATGTCCTCCTCGGAGAACTCCTCTGGTTCCTGGTCCATGATCAGCGTGCGCCGCTCGTCACCGAACTTGTCCTTCAGATCTTCGGCGTCGTCGCGGATCAGGTAGTCGATCTTGCGCGGGTTGGCCAGGAGGTCTTCGAAGTAGCTGATCGCCTTGAGCAGCTCCGCGTATTCCGCCTTGATCTTGTCGCGCTCAAGGCGCGCGAGACGGCGCAGCTGCAGGTCCAGCACGGCCTGCGCCTGGCGGTCCGAGAGGTCGAACGGCTTCGCCATCAGTTTCGTCTTGGCGTCGTCGGCGGAAGCGGCGCCGCGGATCGTCTTGATCACTTCGTCCAGCATGTCGATCGCCTTGAGCAGGCCCTCGAGGATGTGCGCACGATCGCGCGCCTTATTCAGTTCGAATTCGGACCGGCGGCGGATAACGTCGCGGCGGTGGTCGATGAAGGACTCGAGGATCTTCTTGAGGCTGACGGTGCGCGGCTGGCCGTCGACGAGGGCGAGCATGTTGACGGCGAAGGCCGACTGCATCGCCGTGTGCTTGTAGAGAGCGTTCAGCAGCTGCTTCGGCTGAGCCTCGCGCTTGAGCTCGATGACGATGCGCATGCCGTGGCGGTCGGACTCGTCACGCAGGTCGGAGATGCCTTCGATCTTTTTGGCGCGCACGAGGTTGGCGATCTTTTCGACGAGCGCCGCCTTGTTCGTCTGATAGGGCAGCTCGGTGACGATGATCTGGTTGCGGCTGCCCTTCGCTGTCTCCTCGACGTGGACGCGCGCCCGCACGACGATGCGGCCCTTGCCTTCGGCGAAGGCAGTGCGGATGGCGTCCCGCTTCTCCGTCGTTGGCCCTTCACCGTCGACGCCCGGAATCCTGTGAGTCTCGAAGCGAAAGGCGACGCCGCCGGTGGGAAAGTCCGGACCGGTGACTATGTCCGCCAGGTCGGCGCCGGTCGTCTCCGGATCGTCGATCAGGAGGATGATGGCGTCGCAGAGTTCGGTCAGGTTGTGGGGCGGGATGTTCGTTGCCATGCCGACGGCGATGCCGGAGGCGCCGTTGGCGAGCAAGTTGGGCAGGCGCGCCGGCAGCGGCATGGGCTCCTTGAGCGAGCCGTCGAAGTTTTCGAAGAAGTCGACCGTTTCCTTGTCCAGGTCGACGAGGAGCTCCATGGCGACCGCGCTCAGCCGCGCCTCCGTGTAGCGCATGGCGGCCGGCGGGTCGTTGTCCATGGAACCGAAGTTGCCCTGGCCGTCGACGAGCGGATAGCGCAGCGAGAACGGCTGGGCGAGGCGGACCATCGCCTCGTAGACCGGGCTATCGCCGTGTGGGTGGTACTTGCCGAGCACCTCACCGACGATGCGAGCGCTCTTCTTGTATGACGAAGTGGCTGTGAGGCTCATGTCTGACATGGCGTAAAGGATTCGCCGCTGCACCGGCTTGAGGCCGTCCCGGATATCCGGCAGCGCCCGAGAGACGATGACTGACATCGCGTAGTCGAGGTAGGAGGTGCGCATCTCCTCCTCGATCTTGATCGGGCGGCTGTTGCCCAGAGGAAATACGGGAGGTTCGATAGTCATGAGGGCTCCTGGTGAAGGGCGATTGTGAGGGGCGCAGGCCAGAGTGGCGCAGAGTGACAAAGAGGCGGCTGTTCCGGCACGTATCTATTTTACAGTATTCAGGTACCGATTACACGCAAATTGATACGCCAAGTAAGCAGATTTCTTTGGCGAAGACTGATCCCGAATCCTGCGTAAATCTAGGTTGACGTTAGCCGGGGATACCTTCAATTATTAGTACACACTAACTTTCATACCTAGAAGGAGCCCCCTTCCCCGTGATCCGACTTATCGTTCCCCTCTTCGCCCTCCTCTCGCTGTCGGCCTTCGTAGCCTGCGGTGGAGACGACGAAGAGACGCTCACCATCTACTCCGGCCGCTCAGAGAGCCTCGTGCAGCCGATTCTGGACCAGTTCGCGGAGGAAAGCGGCGTCAAGGTGAGAGTGCGCTACGGCGACACCGCGGAGCTGGCCGCTACGATCCTCGAAGAAGGTAACAACAGCCCCGCTGACGTCTTCTTCGCGCAGGACGCCGGCGCCCTCGGCGCTCTGGCGGAGGCCGGCCTGCTCAAGACGCTGCCGAGCACGATTCTCGATCTCGCCCCGTCCCAATACCGCTCGCGGGCCGACCTCTGGGTCGGCATCTCGGGCCGGGCGCGAGTGGTCGTTTACAACACCGAGGTGCTTTCGCCCGACGACCTTCCGGACTCGATCTTCGGCTTCACGGACCCTGAATGGGACGGACGCATCGGCTGGGCGCCGCAGAACGGTTCGTTCCAGGCGTTCGTCACGGGCCTGCGCGTGCTGGAAGGCGACGATGCCGCGCGTGACTGGCTGGAAGGCATACAGGCGAACAACCCCACCGAGTACCCGAACAACACCACGTCGGTTGAAGGCGTGGCGAACGGCGAAGTCGACGTGGCGTTCGTCAACCACTACTACCTCTACCGCTTTCTCGAGGAGGAAGGCGACGGTTTCAAGGCCCGCAACCACTACACGGGGCCCGGAGACGCCGGGTCGCTCGTCAACATCGCCGGTGCGGGCATCCTCAAGACGACGAACAGCAACGACCTCGCCGAGCAGTTCCTCAGGTACATGCTCGGCACGACCGCACAGCAGTACTTCGCGGACGAGACCTACGAGTACCCGGTGATAGACGGCATCGCGATCCACGAGGACCTGGTCCCGCTGGCCGATGTTCAGCCGCCCGACATCGACCTGAGCGACCTGTCGGACCTGAACGGCACGCTGGAGCTGCTGAGAGAAACGGGCGCGCTGCCATAGCGGGACAGAGATGGCGCTGACGTTCGGCGCCTTTCGGCGATCGTACACTCTGCGGGCGCCTCCCTTTGTGGGGGTGCTGGCGGCCGGTGTTGGCGCGGCGATGCTGCTGCCGCTCGTGTACCTGGTGATACGCGCCAGTGAGCACGGCA
>JADFKG010000101.1 GCA_022565075.1 Chloroflexota bacterium
CCATCGAGATCGCCGCAGCGCACGAGGACGTCTACGCGACGGTCGGTGTTCACCCGCACGACGCGAAGACGCTGACCACGCGCGACGGAGAGGAGCTGGCGCGGCTGGCGGAGTCGCCGAAGGTCGTTGCGATCGGCGAGATCGGCCTCGACTTCTTCCGCAACCTGTCGCCACGGGAGGACCAGTATCTGGCGTTCCGGGAGCAGCTCGCGGTGGCGCGCGCCGTGAACCTGCCCGTCGTCATCCACTCGCGCGACGCGGACGAAGAGGTGTACGAGGTGCTGGCCGAGCACGCCGAGGAGCTAGGCGCGCCCGAGGACCGCCTGATCGGCGTCATGCACTGCTATCCGGGCGACTTGCCGCTGGCGCTGCGCTACATCCGGCTGGGCTTCGCGATCTCGATCGCGGGGCCCGTGACTTACGCCAAGTCGAACGTGACCCGGGCGGTGGCCGGCGCGATCCCGCTGACCAGCATGACGGTGGAGACGGACGCTCCGTACCTGCCGCCCCAGCGGATACGAGGACAGCGCAACGAGCCGGCGCACGTGCGTGACGTCGCAGAGTTCGTGGCGCAGCTGCGCGGAACACCCTATGAGACGGTCGCCAAAGAGACTGCGAAGACGGCGTCGAGGCTGTTTGGCCTGACCGCCGACGTCGCGGAGCGGGCGGGAGGCGGGCGATGAGGACAACGCCGCTTTACGGCGCCGTGCAGGACGACCTGAGCCGCGTCGAGGCGGTGTTCGACGAGATCAAGAAGGTCGACTTCGGGCCGCTGAGCGAGATGCTGGGGATGGTGTTGGGCGGCGGCGGCAAGCTGATGCGGCCCGGACTGGCGCTGCTGTGCGGCCGCTTCGGCACGTACGATCTCGACAGGCTGGTGTCGCTGGCGGCCTCGGTGGAGCTGCTGCACACCGCCACGCTGGTGCACGACGACGTGATCGACCGCGCGGACACACGCCGCGGCCGGCCGACGGTGAACAGCGCCTTCGAGAACTCGACGACGGTGATGCTGGGGGACTTCCTGTTCGCTCACGCAGCGAATCGCGCCGTGGAGACGGGCAGCCTGCGTGTCGTGCAGCTGTTCTCCGAGACGCTGATGATCATGGCCAGGGGCGAGATCCGGCAGGACCTGGCCGCCTACGACAGCCGGCAGACGATCCGCGATTACCTGGCGCGCATCGGCGGCAAGACTGCCTCGCTCTTCGCGACGGCGTGCGAAGGGGCGGGGGAGATCTCGAAACAGCCGGAGGAGCAGGTGAGCGCACTGCGAGAGTACGGCTACAACTTCGGGATGGCGTTTCAGGTGGTGGACGACATCCTCGACTTCACCGGCGATGAAGAGGAGATGGGAAAGCCCGTCGGCAGTGACCTGATGCAGGGAACGCTGACGCTGCCATCGTTCCTGCTGATGGAGCGCTCGCCGAACGGCAACCCCGTGGAAGCGTACTTCAAGGCGCCTTCGCCGGAGAAGCTGCAAGCGGCCGTGAAGACGGTCCGCGAATCAGGCGCGGTCGAAGAATCATCGCAGATGGCGAAGGACTTTTGCGGGCGGGCGATCGATGCGCTCTCCGCGCTGCCCGATACGGCTGACAGGGAGACGCTGGCGGAGCTGGCGCGGTACGTCCTCGACCGACACAGCTGAGTCAGGCTAAAGCCTGACCTGCGGATCAGGGCGCTATCCGCCGAGCGTCTTGCGGTTCTTCTTCCTCTTGGCGGTCTTGGCCGTGCCAAACCCGTACTGGTCGACGCCCCACTTGTCGCGATATCCGGCTTCGGAGTATTGAGACAGCGCCTTGTCGCGACCGGCGGCGATGTCTCCACGCCCGGGGCGAGGCCTGGACTTCGGCTTGACGAGCTCGGGGTGCTCGAAGCCCTTCATGCGCTTGGCGCGCTGCTTGACCTCTTTGCCCATATGCCAGAACGTGCCCTTGTCGGGGATGCGGCGCGGGTAGCCGTCGCGCATCGTGAAGGCGGCGAACGTGGACATCATGCGCGGCGCCTCGCGGCTGCACTCGGGGCAGGGAGAGGGATCCGAGGCGTCGCGCATCTGGCGAATCTCCTCAAAGATACCGTGGCAATGTTCGCAGTAGTACTCGTAGAGCGGCATGCTATCCCTTCCTCGTTCGCCCTTTCGTCTTTCCGCTAGCGCTACGCCTGGGGGCGCTCTTCGGTTTCACGCGCGCGATTGGCGGCTTCTTTGCGCCGTCACGGACGTCGTGGTGATGGTAGGGGACGCGCTCCCTGAGGCCCTTGCGCCTCGACATCGTGGCGAACGTCGTCGGCATGATGCGGTCGGAGCTGCGGCCGCAATCCGGGCAGGCTACAGGCTGATCGGAGCGAGAGATCGCCTGCAACGAGTCGAAGACCTTGTCGCACTTCTCGCAGTAGTACTCGTAAAGGGGCACGTTTAGACCTCAATCTTGGTGCGCGCACCTTCGCGGCGCAGGTGGTCAATGAAGGCAGCCGCGTTCACGTTCCGCTCCAGGACGCCGATGATGTAGCTGCGGAGGTGACGTTCGACCTCCTCAGCGAGCGCCGGCGGCACGTTGACGCGCGCTACATCGTTATACGACCCGCGCTGTAGTAGACGCAAGACCTTGAGGCCATTGAGAGTCATCACGCGCGGGCCGGCGAGGCCGGGGACGCACTGGCGGCAGACTGTGCCGCCGGCGACGGGCGCGAAGAAGTTGTCGACGGGTTCGAGGGCGTTGCCGCAGCCGACGCAGCGTTCGAGCTCGGGACGAAAGCCGGATTGGTCAAGCAGCTGCATCTCGAAGAATCGAAGGACGGTGTCGGGGGCCGGGCTGGATTCAAGGCGGCCGAGCGTGTCCAGGAGGAGCCGGTAAGTCGGGAGGCTCTGCACGTGGTCGGCGGTCATGCGATCGGTTAGTTCGGCGACGTAAAGGGCGCGGCTGAGGAGGTCGAGGTCGTCGCGGAGGCCGCGGAAGCTGGCGAGCGTCTCACAGCCGGTGATGACGTCTGAGACGTGGCCCCGGGCGAGCTGGAGCTGACAGCGGTTGAGAGGCTGGAGGTGCCCGGAGAGACGGCTGGTGGTCTTACGAACGCCCTTCGCCTTGGCCTCCATCTTGCCGAACGTTGGCGTGAACAGGGTGAGGATGCGGTCGGCTTCGCCGAGCTTGCGTCCGCGCAGGATGATCGCCTCCGTCTTGTAGAGGCGCGCCCTGGGTGGCATCAGGCGCCGTCCATCTCCTGGCGTCCCTCGATTGCCCGCGTCAGCGTCAGGTCGTCGGCGTACTCTAGGTCGCCACCGGCGGGCAGGCCGCGGGCGAGGCGAGTGACTCGCAGGCCGAGCGGGCCGATAAGCCGGCTGAGGTACATGGAGGTGGCCTCGCCCTCGAGGTTCGGGTTCGTGGCGAGGATGATCTCCTTCGTTTCGCCGGCGCGCAGCCGGTCGAGGAGCTCGGACACTTTGAGGTCGTCCGGGCCGATGCCGTCCATCGGCGAGATTGCGCCGTGAAGGACGTGGTAGAGGCCGTGGTAAGAGCCGGTACGCTCCAGCGCGAGGATGTCGAGCGGCTCTTCGACGACGCACATGATCGAGCGGTCGCGCCCGGAGTCAGTGCAGATGCGGCAGGGGTCGACCTCCGTGACGTTCTGGCAGGTCGAGCAGAGCGTGACCTTGTCTTTGACCTCGACGATCGCCTCGGCGAGGGAATGGGCGTCCGCCGCGGGCATGCGCAGCAGGTAGTAAGCCAGGCGCTGGGCGCTCTTGGGACCGATGCCGGGAAGCCGGTAGAACTCCTCGATCAGACGGGCCAGAGGCGCGGCGGTGGAGGTGGTGCGCTCGTTCACGTCAGGCCGCTCCGGCGATCAGCCGAGGTCCATGCCGGGGATCTTGAGGCCACCGGCGAGGCCCGCCAGCTGCTGCATCTGGCCGCTTCGCACTTGTTCGAGGCCGTCGTTCATGGCGGCCATGATCAGGTCCTGGAGCATCTCCACGTCGTCCGGGTCCACAGCGTCCGGCTGGATCGAGATCGTTTTGAGCGCCGGATGGGCGGTGAGGACGACGTGCACGGCACCCCCGCCGGACGTTGCCTCGAACTCCATGTCGTCGAGCTTGGACTGGGCCTCGGCGAGCTTGGACTGCATCTGCTGGATCTGCTTCATCAGGTCGCCGCCGCCACCGCCGCCGCCGGCCGGCATCTTGGCTCGCTTAGGCATCTGGGCCTCCTTCTCCTTCTTTGCTTGACGATACGGTGCGCGCCCCCAACTCCTGGGCGGCCTTGACGAGATGACCGCCCTTCGGCTCGGGCGTTTCGGAGCTGCGGTCGCGCGGTGCGTGTTCGTACTTGACTTCGACTTTGCGGCCGAGCGCGGTCGAGAAGAGTTCGTCGAGCGGCTCCTGGTAGGCACCGCTCTCGACGCGCTCCAGGTGGAACGTGTGATAGAAGCCGAGGACGACGGTGTCGCCCTCCGCCGAGAGCACTTCGCAGGAGCCGTTGAGGAGCGCCGAGAGCTGGCGGTCACCCTCTCTGCTGGCCTGCCGGACGCTGGCCAGTAGATCGTCCGTAGCGGCCACGGCCGGTGCGGCCTTCGCAGGCTGCGTTACCGGCTTCTTTTCGGGCTCCGGGGTGGGTGCGGGCTCTGTCTTTGGCTCGGGCGCCGGTTCGGACTTCGCCGCGGGTTTCGGCGCCGGCTTCTCGCGCGCTGCTGGCGCACGCCGTTCTGGCGGTGGGGCGGGTTGTGCCGGCTTCTCGCCGTCCGCGGTGAGGTCGAGCAGCGCGAGTTCGAGCGGGAGCGAACCGCCGGTGCCGGATGGGTCGTCGCGGAAGTCGGCGCGGGCGAAGGCCTGAAGGCCGCGGATGATGGCGTCTTTCGGCAGGTCCGCTGCTTCGGCACGCACCTCGGCGGCCATATCGGCGGGCAGATCGAGCGATTCGGCGGCGCCCGCCTTGGCGAGGAGCAGGCCCCGCAGGTACCTGACCACCTGCCTGGCGAACTGCCGCATGTCCAGGCCGTCGTCGCGCACCTGGGCGATGAGGCGCAGTCCGGCAGCGAGGTCGCCAGCCAACGCCGCGCGGGCGAGCTGTCCGCTGCGAGCGTCGACGCTGAGGCCGAGCGCTTCCTGCACCTGGTCCGCGGTCGGCGTCTTCCCGTAGTAGGTGACGGTCTGTTCGAGGGCGTTGACGGCATCGCGCAGGCTGCCGGTGGCAGAGCGGCCGATCTCCTCGAGCGAGGGACGGTCGATCTCGAAGCCCTCCTGCTCGCAGATGTAGGTGAGTCGATCGACCATCGCCTGAAGCGGGATGCGCTTGAGGTCGAAGCGCTGGCAGCGGGAGGCGATCGTACCCATCACCTTGTGCGCCTCGGTGGTGGCGAGGACGAAGATGACGTGCGGCGGCGGCTCCTCGAGCGTCTTGAGGAGCGCGTTCTGGGCAGCGGTGCTGAGCATGTGCACCTCGTCGAGGAGGTATACCTTGCGTCCGCCGGCCATCGGCGTGAGGACGACGTTCTCGCGCAGCTGGCGGATGTCGTCGACGCTGTTGTGGCTGGCGGCGTCCTGCTCCACGAAGTCCATCGCCCGGCCCTCGATGAAGGCGCGGCAGGAGTCGCACTTGTTGCAGGGTTCGCCGTCCTCGGGCGCGGCGCAGTTCGCCGCCTTGGCGAGCAACCGCCCGAGCGTCGTCTTGCCGGTGCCGCGCGGCCCGCAGAAGAGATAGGCGTGGGCGAGGCGGCCGGAGGCGACAGCGTTGCGTAACGTGCGCGTGATCGCGTCGTGGCCATGCACTTCGGCGAAGGACTGAGGGCGCCACTTGCGGTAGAGGACCTCGCCGGATGCCGGGGACGCTGGTTCGGCCGGGGCGGAAAGAGGGAGCTCGCTCACGGGCCCATTATAGAGTGGATGGCGGACAGTGGTTAGTGGTTAGTGCGCCTGGATGCCGGCCTTCGCGAGGACCGCACGCTCGCGTTCGCGCATTTGGCGCTCCTCGTCCGGCGCGGCGTGATCGTATCCGAGGAGATGGAGGACGCCGTGGGCCAGCAGGTGGGCCATCTCGGCGTCGAGGTCGTGACCAGCGTCCGCCGCCTGGCGCTCGGCCGTTTCGAGCGAGATGATGACATCGCCGAGATGGCGGAGTTGATCCGGGGGCGCTACGAACGACTCTCCCTCTTCTTGCGAGAACGCCAGGACATCGGTCGGCCCGTCCTCAGCGGCGTACCGGCGGTTGAGGGCGTGGATCTCGGCGTCGGTCGTGACGGCGACGCTGAGCTGGCAGTCGCCTATGTCTTCGTGCTCCAGCGTGATGCGGGCGACGCCCGTAAGCCAGTCCGCCTGCACGCGGCGGGCGAAGTTGGGCTCGATGGAGACGAGGACATCGTGGGTGGCCACGAGGCCAGTCTAGCTGAAGACGCGCGCTGCGGACTCGGAGGCCTCGATGAGAGGAGTCGGGTAGATGCCGATCGCGAAGAGGCCGACGACGGCGGCAGCGAGGGCCGCTCCCAGATAAGGGCTGGGTGTGAACGCTTCGTCGGTCTCCGGGTCGCGGGCGAACATGTTGAGCACAACGCGCAGGTAGTAGTAAGCCGAGATGACGCTGTTGAGCACGCCGATGATCGCGAGCCAGACGAGGTCCGCCTGTACCGCGGCGTTGAAGACGTAGATCTTGGCGATGAAGCCTGCCGTCGGCGGAAAGCCAGTGAGCGAGAACAGGCAGGCGGCGAGGGCGAACGCCAGCAGTGGCGAGCGCTTGGCGACGCCGGCGTAGTCGGCGATCTGGTCGGAGCCGATCTTGTGCGAGATGGCGATGATGGCGATGAAGGCGCCGATGTTGGTGAAGGCGTATGCGCCGAGGAAGAAGACGACGGAGCTGGTGCCGAGTAACAGCTGTGGGTCTTCGGCAGCGACGGCGGCGAGGCCGATGAGGATCGTACCGGCCTGGGCGATCGAGCTGTAGCCGAGCATGCGCTTGATGTTTCCCTGGACGAGCGCCAGGACGTTGCCGAGGGTCATCGAGACGGCGGCGATGGCGGCGAAGAGGTAGGCCCAGTCGGTGGTGATGAGGCCTTCGCCCAGAGCGGCGAGGAAGATGCGCATGACGACGGCAAACCCGGCGGCCTTACTGGCGACCGAGAGGAAGGCGGTGATCGGTGTCGGCGCACCCTCGTAGACGTCGGGCACCCACATCTGGAAGGGCACGACGGCCATCTTGAAGCCGAGGCCCGCGGTCAGGAAGACGGCCGCCAGCACGAGCGCTGAGCGGTTCTCGTCCGTGTTCGCCACGTAGCTGGCGATGCCGTCGAGGCTGGTCTCGCCGGAGAGGCCGAAGAGGTAGGCCATTCCATAGAGCGTGATGGCGGTGCTGATGGCGCTGAGGAGCAGGAACTTGAGCGTGGCCTCGCTGCCGGACTCGTTCTTGCTGATGCCGACGAGGGCGAAGAGGGCGATCGCCTGTAGCTCCAGGGCGATGAAGATCATGATCAGGTCGGTGCCGGCGGCCATCAAGCTCATGCCGGCGGCGGCGATGAGGATCAGCGCCAGGTACTCGCCCTGGAAGCGATGGCGGGCGAGATAGTCGACCGAGCCGAGGACGATGACGCCCGCGACGCCGGCGAAAAGGAAGTTGAAGAATAGCGTGA
>JADFKG010000102.1 GCA_022565075.1 Chloroflexota bacterium
GCCGCAGCCTCGGGCGCTGTGTGCTTGGTCCAGGCCACAATCTTCGCCTGAACCTCGGACCAGCCAAGATAATCAACGTACATCTGCGGCGGGTTGAACACCTCATGGATCAGAATATCGACATTCTGCGGGTTTTCGACCGTGATCGTGCTGGGCTCGCAGTCACCGGCGAAGACCATGCTCAGGCCGCCGTAATCGAGCCGGTAGCCGACGGCACCGTAAATCCCGTGGGGCACCGGGAAGGCCGTCAGCTTGACGCCGTTTTCGTTGTAGACTTCCCTGGCTTGATCGGGCTCGAACTGATGCGCCTTCATCTCGAATCCACGCTTGTCCAGGTTCCCGAACTTGGTGCGGTCGTGCCACGCCGCCAGCCTGTAGATGTTCTCGACCAGCGCCTCAATGCCCAGCTCCGGCTTCTCACCGGCGGGCCGTAGACGTTCATCGGCTCCAGCCGGCCGTTGGACTGCCCGAAGTCATAGTAGACGATCAAGTCGGCGATGTGGTCGATGTGATAGTGAGTCATGAAGAACTTCGTCGCCTTGTGGTACGGCACTCTCATATGGTTGAACGACAAGTTGGTGCCAGCGCCCGTGTCGAAGATGAATACATCCCCGTTGCCCAGCTCGGCCATAAATCCGGCGCAGCCCTGCCCCCGACGGGCGGGTAGCCAGTCCCGAGGGCCGTGATGCGAATCTCCTCCACTGCTAGGGGCTCCGATCCTGCGGCGTACAAGTGGGGGGAATCCTTGACGACTACGCGCTGGTTCGTAAGTGGCTCAGTGCCATACGGGTCGGGCAGAGCTTGTTCGCTCATTGCTGCGTCCCTTCTCAGTAACGTGATCGTCTAGACTGTCTGAGTATAAGGCGCGACGCGGAGGGCGCACATGATGAAACTAAGTAGATTTCTACTGACTACTAGCCACTACCAGCGGCTACGCTGGGTCGTCCTGGCGGCAGTTGGTGCTCGGTCTAATGGCTACCGCCAACTCCGGCATTCTCGACCATCGGCAGTGTGCCGCTAGGTGAAGTCCCACGCGAGATTGCTATGGCTAAGCTGTTTCTGACTGGTTCCGAAGACGTCTCGATAGAGCCTCTACGCGCCGCGTTATCGCGCCGATCGAGCAAGTACGACGTGTTCATCTTTAGGAACGAGGGTGCGCCAGACGGCATCAAGGTCCGTAAAGACGCATTCATGGCTATCATGGTCAACTGCCGCCCCAGTGGGGCCGGGGTGGAGTTCCGGACGTCCTACGAACCCGGATCTCTGACGCTCGCGCTCTTTCTTGCGCTGCTCATAATCCCCATCATTCTCTTCTGGCGCCTGAGTCGTTCGCCGGGCCGATACGAGCTGGAGGCTCAAGTGATAGAGGCTATCAGAGACAAATGGCCGGAAATCGCTCCTCTCGATTAGTCGAGGTTCTCAGATCTCACATTCTCCTGGTTGCGGCTGGTCATTGCTTCTTGGGATCAAACTGCGAAGGCATTGGCGCGAAGTCGTCATAGTTCGCCACGATGGCCCAGATGACGGCCACGTCCAGAGCCGCGACGGTGATGGCCCATAAAGGCGCGACGAAGATAAGGAAGATTGTAAAAGTTGCGCTGACCATCGCGCCCGCGACGGCGAGAGAGGCACCGAAAGGGCTGCGCGCAAAGAGAAGTACCGCCGTGATTAGCTGGGCAACGCCTATTACCGCCCAGAACCAACCCCAGGTCTCGATGTCGATGCCGTAGAGCACTTCGTTCAGCACCTTGACGGATTCGCTCTCCGTGATGGCGGCAACCCCACTGAGCAGGTTGTACATGCCGGCGATTAAGACCACTATGGCGGCGAACGTGACCCAGCCAGAGTATGTATTGGTCATTCTCCGTACCTCCATCTTTCCGCTGCGTTCAAGACTTGGCTCAGTGTGCGCGCCAGGAAAGATCTCAGGCATGGCTGATGCTAAGTATTTTCGTACTGACTTCTCGTGAGCAAGGGCCGCCCGACGAGAATCAAGCGACTTCGGCGCCCTGCAGATCGGGAATCAATGACGGCCGATGTTATCCTGAGGCCACGAAATCTGATGGCGCAATCGAGACATCGAGGGACCTCATACACCGGCAAGCATCTGGGAGGCGCGGACTTCATCGGCGCCGACCTGCGCGATGCCGACTTTTCGGACGCTGACCTTCACGGCGCGGACTTCACTGGTGCGCAGCTAAGAGGCGCTACGTTTATGCGGGCAAGCTTCGGCATATCCCGCTGGTGGCTTGTTGCCTTCATGAGCGCTTCTCTAGTGGTCGCCGGCGTCGCCGGCGCAGCCATCGGCCGCGCCTGGCAGGCTATGTGGCAAGGAGTGAACAGCGACGACTCAGGTCAGTTCGCTCTTGCGATCCTTAGTCTCTCGATCTTCGTCTTGTTCGTCGGCATCACGTTGTTCCGGGGCCTGGGCAACTCGATCCATCTGGTGTTCGCCATCGTCCTCGCCACGACGCTCGTAATCACAGGGACTGCGCTCGCGCTCGGGGTTTTCGATGGAGGCTTCTTCTTCATGGCTCTCATGGTGACACTCCTGATCGTTTCATTCGCTGCCGGCGTGGTGGCTCGGGTTGCTGCTGGCGCATTCGGCTTGATCGCGTTCGTAATTACGTCCTTTGCGGCCGGTGTACTAGCCTGGCTCAACGGAGGGGGTCTGTTCGTGGCCCTTTCCCTTCTCTTGACGATATTCATCGCCCGGAGAGCCTTGTCAGGAGACGCTCGGGATGGCTGGCTCCGGCGCCTGAGTCTAGAAGTTGTCGGCGCCCGTGGGACAAGATTCGCGAACGCGGACCTTACTAACGCTGATCTTCGGAACGCCCATCTGGGAATTGCGGACTTTCGCGGAGCTTCACTTGAAGGCGCGAAGTTCGATGGCGCAACTTTCACGTCCGGCGCGCTCTTCGATCTCTCAGCTCATCCAGAGCGTCATGGGAAGGGCCTCACCCAGGCAGCGGGACCGCAGGGCGAGCGTCATCACTACGGCGACGAGCGGGGTTCTTAGAAGACCAGCGTGTCCAAAGGAGAGATTCAGTGCGACGTTACGGTAGGTGCCGATGATGAGTACCGGCATCTCGTGGATCTGCTGGGCAAGGTGCTGGATCAACCGCATCGTGGAGTCGTCCACCCAGTGGAGGTCGTCCAGAGCGTAGACAGCCGGCTGGTTGCGGCCGGTACCGGCAAGGAGTTCCTGTTCGACGATAGAGGCGACACCGAGCTGCGCGGGTTCGAAGGCCCGGTGCGGGTGTACGAAGTGCGCTGGCGGGAGGAATAGGCTCGCGGGTGTCGCGCGCCTTTCAGGTGTCCTATTGATCCGCGACCGAAACGACCCGTTCCATTATCCGGCCGCGGTTTCCGGACACGATAGCGCCTTGGCCTCGGTTACGAGGTGGCTAGAGTGCTGGTGGGGGCTCGGACAGATAGAACTCAGATTGACAATCGCGATACACTGCGGTGACTGCGAGTTCAGGAGGAGCGCCTTCACGGAATGACGAACCATCGACTCGGGATACTGGTTGGCGGCGGCCCAGCGCCTGGCATCAACAGCGCTCTGAGCGCGGCCGTTATCGGGGCGATCCAGGCCGGCCTCGACGTCGTCGGCATATATGACGGGTTCCAGCACCTCATGCTCGGACGGACTGACATGGTCCGGCCTCTCGCAATCTCGGACGTCTCACGCATCCATTTCCAGGGCGGATCGATCCTGCGGACGTCGAGGGCGAACCCCGCGCGCAGCGACGAAGATCTCGCACTCACCATTGAGGCGCTCCGGAAGCTTGAGCTGAGCCATCTCATCACGATCGGGGGCGAAGATACGGCCTCCTCAGCCGCTCAGATATGTCAGCAGGACGCGGCTGACATCCGCGTGGCGCACATCCCCAAGACGATCGACAACGATCTCCCGCTGCCGGGCAACGCACCAACGTTAGGGTTCGAGACGGCGCGGCACGTCGGCACGCAGTCGACGCTGAACCTGATGGAAGAGTCACGGTCGACGAATCGCTGGTGCCTCGTCGCAGTAATGGGGCGTTCAGCGGGTCACCTGGCACTCGGCATCGGCAAGGCAGCAGGAGCGACGATCACGATAATCCCGGAGGAGTTCTCCGCCTCGAGGATTTCGCTCGATGACGTCTGCCTGGTGATCGAAGGCGCGATGCTCAAGCGGAGGGCGATGGGTCTCCGGCATGGCCTCGCCGTAATCGCCGAGGGCGTCGCCGCCAAGATGGACCCCGAACAGCTCGCGAACAGCGCAGGCGTCGAAGTGGGCCACGACGCGCACGGACACATCCGTCTGGAGAAGATCCCGCTCGCCGCCATGATCGAGCGGGAAGTGTCGCGCCGCTTCGCCGAACGTGGGGAAACACTGTCGCTTGTCTCCGTAAGCCTCGGGTATGAGCTGCGGTGCGCAGACCCGATCCCGTTCGACATCGACTACACACGAACGCTGGGATATGGAGCGGTCCGGTTTCTCGTCGGCGACGCGGTGGCCGATCGATCGCTGTCGGGCGGCCTCGTCTGCCTGCAGGATGGCCGCCTCCGAATCATTCCCTTCGAAGAGATACAGGACCCACAGACCGGGCGGATCAGGACACGCATGGTCGACGTGCAGTCGGAGCACTATCGCGTGGCTCGCGAGTACATGATCCGTATGCGCCGGAGCGACCTTGACGACATCGGAATGATGTCCCGGCTGAAAGCGGAAGCGATGATGAGCGCTGACCGCCTCTCCGAACGGTTCTCGCCGATGTTTGACGCCGACGTACTGCAGGGAGCGCTGTGACCGACACCGACACGCTGATCGCGACAGCGAAGGCGATGGTCGTACCCGGGAAGGGAATTCTTGCGGTCGACGAATCGACGGAGACCTGCACGAAGCGATTCGCCAAGTTCGGGATCGAGTCCACTAAGACGAGCCGGCGGGACTACCGCGAGATGATGTTCCGGGCGCCGGGGATAGGCGAGTTCGTCAGCGGTGCGATCCTCTACGACGAGACGATCCGCCAGGACGCGGCGGACGGCTCCCGCATCGTCGACGTGCTGAACGATGTTGGAGTCTTGCCGGGGATCAAAGTCGACACGGGCGTGAAGCCGCTCGCTGGCGCTCCGGGCGAGACGATCACGGAGGGCCTTGACGGCCTGCGAGATCGCCTGGCAGAGTACCGCGAGATCGGCGCGCGCTTCACGAAGTGGCGCGCCGTCCTTAAAGTCAGCGACGAGACGCCCAGCCGCAACTGCATCGAGAAGAACGCGCAGGCGCTCGGCCGGTACGCGGCGCTTGCGCAGGAGGCAGGCCTCGTCCCGATCGTAGAGCCAGAAGTGCTGATGGATGGCGACCACGACATCCAACGCTGCCGCGTGGTCACGAGCCAGGTGCTACAAGCGACGTTCGAGCAGTTGTCGGCACACCGCGCGCTACTCGCAGGCATCGTTCTCAAGCCGAACATGGTGATCGCCGGAAGCGATTGCTTGCGGCAGGCTACGAGCGCCGAGATCGCGGAGCTGACGCTCGCCACACTGCGCGAGTTCGTACCGGACGAAGTGCCTGGAATCGCCTTCCTCTCCGGTGGGCAGACGGGCGAGGAAGCCTGCACGAACCTCGACACGATGGCTCGCAGAGGCGATCTCCCGTGGGAGCTGACATACTCGTTCGGGCGCGCTCTGCAGTACCCGAGTCTCGAGATCTGGGGCGGCTCCAACGGCGCCGACGCTCAGGCAGCGCTCTTGCACCGCGCTCGCATGAGCAGCCTTGCCCGCTCGGGCCGCTACTCCGCAATAGAAGAACGCGCCGCCGTCTGACCCTAATCGCATTCGGGGGCCGGCAAATCGCAATCAGCAGCAGCATCCTCGACCGGCATCGTGTCTGTCTGACGGACCCGGCGTGCCGCCAGCCTCACGCTAGCCGACTCGCCGATCGACTCCCTGCCAGTACGGTTCCCTGATCAAGAACTTCTGCAGCTTTCCCGTCGCCGTGCGCGGAAGCGAGGCGACGAAGTCGACGGAGGTCGGGCACTTGAAGTGGGCGAGGTGATCCCGCGCGAAGGCGATGATCTCGTCCTCGCTGGCCGTCTGCCCGTCCTTCAGCACGATCAGAGCCTTGGGAGTCTCACCCCATTTTTCGCTTGGGACGCCGATAACCGCGCACTCGAGGACGGCCTCGTGCTTGTACAAGGCGTCCTCGATCTCGGGCGAGCTGATGTTCTCCCCGCCGGAGATGATCACGTCCTTCTTACGGTCGACGATGTTTACGTTGCCGAACTCATCCCAAACGCCCAGGTCACCGGTGTGAAAGTAGCCATCGTGAATCGCCTTCGCAGTCTCCTCCGGCTGTTTCCAGTAGCCCTTGAGAACCACATTCGACCTCGCGCAGACCTCCCCGATCGTCACCCCGTCCTGCGGAACCGGATCGCCATCGTCGTTTAGCACCTGGATGTCGACGCCAATCGCTTCGACGCCGGCTCGCGAGCGGCGCGTGTAATCGTCCCGCTTCGTTGAGTGGTCAGGACGTGAGACGGTCAGAATCGGCGCCGTCTCCGTCAGACCGTAGATCTGGATGAACTCCCAGCCGATCTCTTCTTCGAGTTGCTTGATAAACGACGCGGGCGGCGGCGCGCCTGCCACCACGAACCTGGGCTTTGTCGTGATGTCGTGTTTGTCCCGATCTGCGTAGTTGAGAACGACGCTAAGAACGGCCGGAGCCATACAGGCGAACGTCACGCCCTCTTTCTCGATCAGCTCGTAGATCGCCGCCGCGTCGATCGCTCGCAGCACGACGTGCGTCGCTCCCATCGCCGTGATCGCGAACGGCCCGCCCCAGCCGTTGGCATGGAACATCGGCAGCGTCCAGAGCTCTACTTCCTCGTGACTGATGCCGAGGTGGGCGATGAAGTTGTAGGCGTTGATGTAGCAGTTCCGGTGCGTGAGCATCACGCCCTTCGGCCGCGCCGTCGTGCCGGAAGTGTAGTTGATCGACGTGGTGTCGTTCTCATCCTGCTCGATCGCAGGTGTGGCGGTCGTCGGCTGGCCCGCGATCAGCTCCTCCCACGAGAGCCATCCGTCCGGCGCAGACCCCTCGTCCCGAGCGACGATCAAGTGCTCGACAGTAATCAGGTTCGGCCGGATGTCGTCAATCATCTCAGTGAAGTCGTAATCAACGAGCACTGCTTTCACGCCGGCATGGTTGATGATGTACTCGTGATCGGCGCTGACGAGCCGGTAGTTCAGCGGCACGATGACGGCGCCGATCTGGACGACACCGTAGTAGGCCTCGAGAAAGAAGTGCGAGTTCGGGCTCAGGATACAGACCCGGTCGCCCTTGCCCACGCCGAGAGAGAGCAAGGCGTGGCCAAGCTGATTCGCCCGCTCCTGGAACTGCCGATACGTGAAACGCCGCTCGCCGTCCACGATCGCCGTCTTGTCCGGATAGAGCTTTGCGGAGCGGCGAAGAAAATCGCTGATCAGTAGCGGAACTTCCAAGGGCTACTCTTCCTCGACTACAGCGCCGTAGACCTGATGCCGGCCTGAGCAGTCAACGCCGGTCGCCAGGGGCGCTGCGCATTCGCTGCGGAACT
>JADFKG010000103.1 GCA_022565075.1 Chloroflexota bacterium
CTCGCCGTCTGGCAGACCACGTCGCCGAAGCCCAGAACCGTCGGGACGAACCCGATCTTCTCCACCGAGATGTCCTGCACGTTCACGAGGTCCGCGGTGACCAGGCGGTGGCTGAACGGGTGCGACTGCGACGTGACACTAGCCGGCGGTTGCGGCATCCTGTGGTGAAGCCGAGGGGGATCAGGAGAGGAGCCACGGAAATGTCTCGCGTGTTTGAGATCGCCGATCGCTACGTGGACGACATCGCCGCGCTTGAGCCATCGCTGGCCACGGCGCTGGGAATCACCGGCCACGACCACGAAATGCCCGACCTCTCCCCGGAAGGCCCGGGAAAGGTCGCCGAGCTGAACCGCAACACGCTCCGCCAGCTCGACGAAGCGACGGACGAGTCGGACGCCGACCGCCTTGCCCGCGAAGTGATGCAGGAACGGCTCGGCGTCTCGCTGGACACTTACGAAGCCGGCGAGTACCTGCGCGCTCTGCGGAACATCGCCTCGCCACTCCAGGGCGTGCGCCAGGTGTTCGACCTCATGCCGAAGGAGACTGAAGAGCACTGGTCGAACGTCGCCTCGCGGTTGAACCTGGTGGCGAAGGCCTTGGCCGGCTACCGGCAGTCGCTATCGCTGGGGCTGGAGCGCGGCCTCAACGCCTCGAAGCGGCAGGCGAGCGAGGGCGCGGAGCAGGCGCGCGTCTGGAGCGGCCTCTCCGACAAGCCGTCGTACTTCGATCAGCTGCGGGAGCAGTTCTCCGCTTCCGGCGTCGCCTCGAACGGACTGTCGGCGGACATCGAGACCGGCGCTAAGGCGGCGAAAGAGGGCTACGCCGAGATGCACCGCTACCTGTCTGAGGACTACGAGCCGAAGACGAGCGAGCGCGAAGCCGCCGGCCGCGAACGCTACCAGCTCCTCTCGCGGGTCTTCCTGGGCGCATCGATCGACCTGGAGGAGACCTACCGCTGGGGCTGGGAGGAGCAGTACCGCATCGAGGAAGAGATGCGCAAGACGGCGGAGAAGATCAAGCCGGGCGCGACGATCGCCGAGGTGACGGACCTGCTGGAGAACGACCCCGCGCGCTCGGTGGAGGGCGTCGAGGACTACCAGCGCTGGCTGCAGGAGCTGCACGACGAGGCGCTGCGCGACCTCCACGGCAAGCACTTCGACATCCCCGACAAGATCCGCGTCATGGAGGTGATGATCCCGCCGCCGGGCGGCGCGCTGGCACCCTACTACACCGGCCCGTCGGAGGACTTCACGCGCCCCGGCCGCACCTGGTGGCCGACCGGCGACGCCACCCGCTTTCCCAAGTGGGCCGACGTCTCGACCGTGTACCACGAAGGAGTTCCCGGCCACCACCTGCAAGTGGCGACGGTCCGCCTGTACCCGGAGACGCTGTCACGCTTCCAGCGGCTCCTCACGTTCATCAGCGGCCACGGCGAAGGCTGGGCCCTCTACGCGGAACGGCTGATGTCCGAACTCGGCTACCTCGAGAACCCCGACTACTACATGGGCCTCCTCAGCGCCCAGGCGCTGCGATCCACGCGCGTGATCATCGATATCGGGATGCACCTCGAACTGAAGATCCCGAACGGCGACCGCTTCCACCCGGGCGAGATCTGGAACCACGACCTGGCGCTCGAATTCGCGGTCGAACGGGCGCTGCGGCCGCGGACGTTCATGGCCAGCGAAATCGTGCGCTACCTGGGCTGGCCGGCGCAGGCGATCTCGTACAAGGTGGGCGAACGCTCCTGGCTGACGGCGCGCGAAAACGCACGCAAGGCGGCCGGCGACTCGTTCGACCTTAAGGCGTTCCACACGAAGGCGCTGAGCATCGGGCCGATGGGCCTGGCACAGCTCGAGAGCGAACTCGCAGGCTAAGCTACAAGAGAAGGAGGACAACGAACATGTTGACGTTGGTACCGGAAGAGATCGAGGCCTACGCGCAGGATCACTCAACGGCTGTGCCGCCGTTACTGGCGGAGCTGACGCAGGCCACGCAGGAGAAGTTCGGCGGGCTGGCGATGATGCTCTCCGGGCAGGTCGAAGGGCTGCTGCTTCAGACGCTGGTGGCGTCGATCGGCGCGAAGCGGGCGCTGGAAGTTGGAACGTTCACGGGGTTCAGCGCGCTGATGATGGCGGCCGCCCTGCCCGACGACGGCGAAATCGTCACGCTGGAGATCAGCGCGGAACACGCAGCGTTCGCCCGCAGCTTCTTCGAACGCAGCCCGGACGGGCACAAGGTGCGCCTGATCGAGGGCCCGGCGCTGGACTCACTCCAGACGCTCGAAGGACCGTTCGACCTCGTGTTCATCGACGCGGACAAAGCCGGGTACGTGGACTACTACGAGGCAGCGCTGTCGATGCTATCGGAGCGCGGCGTAATCGCCGTGGACAACGTGCTCTGGAGCGGGTACGTGCTGGACCCGAAAGAGGACGACGGCCGGGCGATCGCGGCGTTCAACGACCACGTAGCGCGTGACGAGCGTGTGTCGCACGTTCTCCTCACTATCCGCGACGGCATCATGCTCATACGCCGCAAATAGGCACAGCGGACCGAAAAGCGGCCGGCTGAAAGGGGCGGCGACGGTTGTTTCGTTGGTGCTTTTGGTGGTATATTTTGGGAAATATACGCTCCTTTGATAAGTGGGGTGGCACCCGCTTTTTTTTGGCCCTGCGAAACGGGGCGGCGAGAGCGACAGGAGGTTTGCCGGAGCCGTGAAGAGCGAGTTCATGATCGCCATAACGCAGCTGGCGGCAGAGAAGAATCTGCCGCAAGAGGTGGTTCTCGAAGCTATGGAGGCCGCCCTCGTCTCCGCGTACAAAAAAGACAGCGCAATGAGCGGCGACCTGGGCGTCCGCATCGACCGGGACACCGGCGACCACCACGTCTACCAGCAGCACACGGTCGTGCAGGAGATCGAAGAAGAGGCGTCCGAGATCACGATCCAGGACGCTCGCAAGCGCAAGCCGGACGCTCAGATCGGCGACGTCCTGCGCGATGAGATACACCCCGGAGCCGCCGGCCGCATCGCCGCTCAGACGGCCAAGCAGGTAGTCCTGCAGAAGCTGCGTGAGGCCGAACGAGAGATGGTCTACGAGGAGTTCTCGAGCCGCGCCAGCGACATCGTCTCCGGCGTCATCCAACGTCTCGAGCCGAAGCACGCCGTCGTGGACCTCGGCAAGACCGAAGGCATCTTCCCGATCACCGAGCAGGTGCGGAACGAGCACTACCGCAACGGCCAGCGCCTGAAGTTCTTCCTGCTGGAAGTGCATCGCTCCATGCGCGGCCCGCAACTGATACTCTCACGAACGCACAAGAACCTGCTCAAGCGCCTGTTCGAGCTGGAAGTGCCGGAAATCTATCGCGGCATCGTCGAAATCAAGTCGATCGCCCGCGAAGCCGGCTACCGCAGCAAGGTAGCGGTCTCGGCGCGGCAGGAAGGCGTCGACGCCGTTGGCTCCTGCGTCGGCCTGCGCGGCATCCGCATCCAGAACATCGTCAACGAACTCAACGGCGAACGAATCGACGTCATCCAGTGGGACGAGAACCCCTCTCGCTTCGTCGGCAACGCCCTCAGCCCCGCGCAAGTGCTGACCGTGCGCATGGACGAGGCAGAGAACACAGCCTCGGTCATCGTCCCCGACCGGCAGCTCTCGCTGGCCATCGGCAAAGAAGGCCAGAACGCGCGGCTCGCCGCCAAGCTCACCGGCTGGCGAATCGACATCAAGCCGGAGTCGGCGATGAGCCCAGAGCTGGCCGCCGAAGTAGAAGCCGAGCAGGCGGCCATCGCCTCCGCAGAGCCCGCCCCGGCGCCGGCCGCGCCCAAACCGGAAGAAGAAGAAGCGGCATCGCCCGCCGAAAAGGCACAGCGAACTGAGGCGCCCGAGCCGTGGATGGAAGTCGTCGAGGCGGAAGGCGATGAAGCAAAGGTCGCCCCCACAGCAGCGACTGAGAGTCCGCCGGCGCCCGCGGCACCCGCGGCCGGAGGCCTGCGCTTCGCCGAGGACCTGGCGCCGGCTATGACGCCGGCGCCCAAGAAGACGAAGAAGGGCAAAGGCAAAGCCGCCACCGATGAAGCCGCCGAAGAGAAAGGCAAGAAGGCCGCCCGAAAAGGCCGCCGTCTGGCTGCCGTAGTAGAAAACGGAGAAGAAGAAGAAGAAGAAGAAGAAGACATCGACTTCGAGACCGGCCTCGATCAGTTCGGCTGGTCGGAAGATGACGAAGAGAAGGACGCCGACGATTGACCGCGACCAAGGCCCAGACGCGTCCAACACCCCAGCGCACGTGCGTCGCCTGCGGAACGACGACCAATAAGCGCGCCCTCATACGCATCGTGCGGACTGCCGACGGCATAGTGGCCGACTCGACCGGCAAGATGGCCGGTCGCGGCTCCTACGTCTGCGGAGAGAGCGCCTGCTGGGATGGGGCGCTGACCAAGGGCCGCCTTGAACACTCACTCAAGACCAAGCTGACCACAAAGGACGCCGACGCCCTCCGCGCGTACGCGGCGACCCATTCAGGAGGCGGCCAGTGACCGAGGATGACAAGAAGAGCGCGCCGGTCGCCGAGAAGCCCAAGGTAACGCTGCCATCAACGATCATGGTGCGCGACCTGGGCGAGAGCCTGGGCCTTTCGCACATCGACATCATCAAGGAGCTAATGAAGCGCGGCGTCATGGCCTCCGTAAATCAGACGGTCGCCTTCGCCGTCGCCTCCGCCGTCGCCACTGACCTCGGCTTCGACGTCGAGCAAGGAGACGCGCAGGCCACAACGAAAGAAGGGCCGGCCGCCGCCGAAGGCGAAGTCATCGAGGGCGAACTCGTCGAGCCGGAGGACGAGAAGGACCTGCAGCCCCGACCGCCCGTCGTCACCGTCATGGGCCACGTCGACCACGGCAAGACGAGCATCCTGGACGCCATCCGCGAGACCAACGTAACGGCGCAGGAAGTGGGCGCCATCACCCAGCACATCGGCGCTTATCAGGTGACCGTGAACGACCACGTGATCACCCTCATCGACACGCCCGGCCACGAGGCCTTCACGGCAATGCGCGCGCGCGGCGCCAGCATCACCGACATCGCCGTGCTGGTCGTCGCCGCCGACGACGGCGTCATGCCGCAAACGAAAGAGGCGATCTCCCACGCCATCGCCGCCAACGTGCCGATCATCGTCGCCATCAACAAGATCGACCTGCCCGCAGCCAACGCCGACAACGTCAAGCAGCAGCTAACGCAGAACAACATCATCATCGAAGAGTTCGGCGGCGACGTCATCGCCGTCCCCCTTTCGGCAAAGACCAAGGAGGGCCTCGACGACCTGCTTGAGCACATCCTGCTGGTCGCCGAAGTTGCCGAGCTCAAGGCCAACCCCGACCGCCCGGCCGAAGGCGCCATCGTCGAATCGCGAAAGCACCAGAGCCGCGGCCCCCTGGCCACCGTAATCGTGCAGAAGGGCACGCTGCGCACCGGCGACATCGTCATCGCCGGCTCTTCCTACGGCAAGGTCAAGGCGATGTTCGACGAAAATGGTGAGCGGGTAAAGGAAGCCGGCCCATCGACCCCCGTCGAGGTGATGGGCCTGAACAAGGTGCCGCGCGCCGGCGACACGTTCGCCGTTCTGGACAACGAACGCGAGGCCCGCGACCTGGCCGAGAGCCGCGGCCGCGCCGAGGCCTCGGGCACGACCCGCGCCGTGACGCTGGAAGCCGTGTCGGGAGACATCGCCGCCGGGCGCGTCAAAGACCTGAACATAGTGATCAAGGCCGATGCCGACGGTAGCATTGAGGCGATCCGCAGCTCCATCGAGAAGCTGAGCATCGATGAGGTGCGCGTGCACGTAATCAGCACCGGCACCGGCAACGTCAGCGAGTCGGACGTCATGCTGGCCTCGGCCTCGCGCGCGATCGTCCTCGGCTTCACCGTCAAGACGGACCTCGGCGCCAAGAAGAGGGCCGAGGTCGAGGGCGTGGACATCCGCCTGTACGACATCATCTACGTGTTGATCGAAGACATCGAAGTGGCCGTGAAGGGCCTCATGGAACCGGTATTCCAGGACGTTATCGACGGTCACGCCGAGGTGCGCGCGATGTTCAAGGTGAAGGGCGGCAAGATCTCCGGCTGCATGGTCACCGACGGCCTCGTGCGGCGAAACTCCCTGGCGCGCGTCATGCGTGACGGCACGATGATCCACGAGTCCAAAGTGTCCAGCCTCCGCCGCTTCAAAGACGACGTGCGCGAGGTCGCCAACGGCCTCGAGTGCGGCGTCGGCGTCGAGGGGTTCGACACCTTCGAAGAGGGCGACGTTATCGAAGCCTTCCACACCGAACAGAAAGGCTAGGCGCTGGACGTGGCACCCGGACGGGTAAACACCCAGACCGGAGCGCCCCCGGAAAGAGACGGAGATGAGCAGAAGAACTGACCGTCTGAGCGTGCTCTTCCGCAGCGAGCTGGCGGACATCATCAGCAACGAGCTGCGCGACCCCCGCATCATCGGCATGATCAGCATCACCGGCGTCGACGTCTCGCCCGATCTGGAGCGCGCCACCGTCTACGTCAGCATCCTGGCCGACGACGCGGAGCAGCAGAAGGCGTCGTTGGCGGGCCTTAACAGCGCCGCTCCCTTCCTGCGCAAGCAAGTGATGGGCCGCGTGCACATCCGCCGCGTGCCTACGTTCGAGTTCGAGGCCGATCACACGATCGAAGAAGGCGCGCGCATGCTCGACCTGATGAAGAAGGTGGCCACCGAGCGCCAGCCGCCAGCGGAACGGTAGGATACCAATGAGCGCGCCGCCGGTGGCCCCCTCGGCTGGCATCCTCAACTTCAACAAACCACGCGGGCGCACATCGTTCAGCGTCATCGGCCTCGTGCGCAAAGGCAGCGGCGTGCGCCGCGTCGGCCACGCGGGAACGCTCGACCCCCTGGCGGAGGGCGTGCTGCTGGTCTGCGTCGGCGCGGCCGTGCGCATCACCGAGTACCTCATGGACCTGCCGAAGGTCTACCGCGGAACCGTTCACCTGGGCATCGAGACGGACACCTACGACGCCGAGGGCGAGGTCGTGTCGACGCACGACGTGAACGTCAGTGAAGACGCCCTCCGCGAGGCGCTGGCCGCCTTCAGCGGCGAGATCGAACAGCGCCCCCCGGCCCACAGCGCCATCAAGATCGGCGGACGCCCAGCGTACGAACGCGCTCGCAAGGGCGAGAAGATCGAACTGGCTCTACGGAAAGTGATCGTCTACCGCCTCGACCTCCTCCGCTTCGAACCGCCAGAGGTCGAGATCGAGATCGAGTGCAGCCGCGGCACGTACGTGCGCAGCCTGGCGCACGATCTCGGGCAGGCGCTTGGCTGCGGTGCGCACCTCTCCGCACTCACTCGCACACGCATCGGGCCGTTCCGCGTGGAGGACGCCCT
>JADFKG010000104.1 GCA_022565075.1 Chloroflexota bacterium
ACTCCTCGTCCGTGCCGGGCATGACGAAGAACTCCATCTCCATCTGCTCGAACTCACGGTCGCGGAAGATGAAGTTGCCGGGCGTGATCTCGTTGCGGAACGAGCGGCCGATCTGGGCGATGCCGAACGGGAGCTTCTTGCGCATCGTCGTGAGGACGTTGTCGAAGTTGACGAACATGCCTTGAGCCGTCTCCGGCCGCAGGTAGGCGACGGAAGCGTCGTCGGCGACGGGGCCGATGAACGTCTTGAACATGAGGTTGAACATGCGCGAATCGGTCAGCGAGCCGCCGCAGTCGGGGCAGCGGATCTCGCCCTTGTCGTCGGGCTTGACGTCGTCCGTCCGGAAGCGGTGCTGACAGTCCTTGCAGTCGACCATCGGGTCGGCGAACGTCTTGACGTGTCCGCTGGCCTCCCAGACGCGAGGGTTCATGATGATCGACGTCTCGATGCCAACGACGTCGGCGCGCTCCTGGACGGTGTTGCGCCACCAGGAGCGTTTGATGTTGTTCTTGAGTTCTACGCCCAGCGGGCCGTAGTCCCAGAACCCGCCCAGGCCGCCGTAGATTTCGCTGCTCGGGAAGACGAAGCCGCGGCGCTTGCAGAGCGAGACGAACGTCTCCATAGAGTGTTTGTTGGTCATGTGTGGGTGTTCCCTATCCAGCCCTGCGGGTCCGCAGGACAAGGAAGGCGACCATGGAGGCCGCCCTGCCGACCTGAAACGTTAGCAGCCGGTCGCGATTGCGTCAAAGCAGCCGTTCGCTCGTTGACACCCTTTCCGGCTCGTTGCTACTATCGGGTTGCCTTAAAGCCGGGTCCCCGGCGCAGGGCACCGCGATCGGCGGTTGTAGCGAATTTCGGAGGTCAGTCATGCGGTTCATCCTCGGCCTGCTCATCGGAGTCGCGTTGGGCGCAGCGCTTGGCAGACTCGCACCGCCCCAGTCCGGGAACGAGATCCGGCAGGCGCTCAAGCAGCGCTTGCAACCGGACGCCGAAGCTGCGGACGATAGCGTCATCGTCGGATGATGACTCCAGCCGGGGCGCTCGTTGGCTGAGCCCGAAACGAAGCTACTCATCGTCATCACTGCCGACGACGAGGCCGACAACGTGATCAACAAGCTCGTAGAACGTGGCTATCCCGCCACGAAAGTCAGCAGCACCGGTGGCTTTCTGCGTCGCGGCAGCGCGACTATCTTCTCCGGCGTCGATGCCGATGACGTCGAAACCGTGATGGGTATCATCCGCGAAGAGTGCAAGGCGCGCACGGAGTTCGTGCCGGCACAGGGCTTGCCGTTCCCGGACAGCATCTACCCGGCCGAGCCGGTGCAGGTGCGGGTCGGTGGGGCGATCGTCTTCGTGCTCCCTGTCGAGCGCTTCGAGAAGACCTAGCGCAACCTCGCGCTCGACCAGAACGGCGAAGGCCAGGCTTAAGCCTGGCCTTCATTTCGTTTGTCGAATTCGGTGTCCGCTACACGAACAGCGGCCCGAAGACGACGGCGACGATCGCCATCAGCTTGAGGAGGATGTTCATCGAGGGCCCCGAAGTGTCCTTGAACGGGTCGCCCACCGTGTCGCCGACAATGGTCGCCTTGTGCGCCTCGGAGCCCTTGCCGCCGAGCGCGCCGGCCTCTACGTACTTCTTGGCGTTGTCCCAGGCGCCGCCGGCGTTGGCCATCATCAGCGCCAGCAACGAGCCAGCGGCGATCGAGCCGACCAGGAGGCCGCCCAGCGCCTCCGCGCCGATGATCGCGCCAACGGCGATCGGTGCGGCGATGGCCAGTGTTCCCGGCAGGATCATCTCGCGTAGGGCGCTCTCAGTCGCGATCGTCACCGCGCGCGCGTGGTCGGGCGGCTCCGTTCCATCGAGGATGCCAGGTTTTTCCTTGAACTGGCGGCGGACTTCGTTGACCATCTCGCGGGCGGCGCGGCCGACGGCGAGCATCGTCTGGGCGCCAAAGATGAACGGCATGAGTGCGCCGAGGAGGACGCCGATGAGGACGTTGACGTCGAGCAGGTTGAGCGTATCGATGCCGACGATCTGGGTGTAGCTGACCATCAGCGCCAACGCTGTGAGCACGGCAGAGCCGATGGCGAATCCCTTGCCGGAGGCAGCCGTCGTGTTGCCAAGGCTGTCGAGAGCGTCCGTGCGCTCACGCACTTCGGCGGGCAAGTGAGCCTGCTCAGCGATGCCGCCGGCGTTGTCCGCCACCGGCCCGTAGGCATCCGTTGCCAGAGTGATCCCGAGCGGCGACAGCATGCCGACGGCGGCCAGCGCGATGCCATACAAGCCGGCCAGTTCGTAGGTGACGAAGATGGCGGCGACGATGGTCAGGAGCGGGATGGCGGTCGAAAGCATACCGAGTCCGAGGCCGGCGATGAGCACGGTTGCCGCGCCGGTCTCAGCTTGCTCCGCCAGCTCGCGCGTTGGCTTGTATTCGTAGGCCGTGTAGTACTCGGTGGCGGTGCCGATGATCTGACCGGCAAGTAGGCCCGTCAGAACGACGAAGAACAGCTTGAAGTCCATGTCCAACGCCAGGATCGCGCCTGCTGTACCGACGAGCACGATGGCTGCGGCTACCGCGATGCCGCCGCGCAGGGCCCACAGCAGGCGGCCCACGCTGGGCTCCTCGCCCGTCCTCACAGCGAACGTGCCGATGATAGAGGCGAAGATGCCGATTGCCATGACTATCAGTGGCAGCATGAAGCCGTTGGAGTCGAATGCTGCGATATCGGCCGGGTCCAGTACACCGTTCTCGTTCGCGCCCGCGACACCGACGAATGCCAGCGAGATCGTGGCGACGATGGCTCCTGTGTAGGACTCGAAAAGGTCGGCGCCCATGCCGGCAACGTCGCCCACGTTGTCGCCGACGTTGTCTGCGATCGTGGCCGGGTTACGCGGGTCGTCCTCCGGTATGCCGGCCTCGAGCTTGCCGACGAGGTCGGCGCCGACGTCGGCTGCCTTCGTGAAGATACCGCCGCCGACGCGGGCAAAGAGCGCGATCGACGACGCGCCGAAGGCGAAGCCGGTGAGTGGCCGCACGTCCTCGAAGATGAGGTAGAGGACCGTGAGGCAGATGAGGCTGAGACCGGTCGCTGTGACTCCCATGACGGCGCCGGACGAGAAGGCGACACGCAGCGCCGGGTTAAGGCCCTCGCGGGCGCTCGCCGCTGTGCGGACGTTGGCCCGCACGGCGATCATCATGCCGATGTAGCCGGCGCTGGCCGAGGCGATGGCGCCGATCAGGTAGGCGATGGCGGTGCGTGGCAGCGCCGTTAGCTCACCCGACTGAGAGCCGAACTTGTCGAAGGCGTCCGCGTCGACGAGGATGGCGAGCGTGATCGTCACGATCGTGACGAAGACGGAGATGTACAGGTACTCGCGGTAGAGGAAGGCGGACGCGCCCTCCTGGATCGCGGCGGCGATGGAGCGCATCGTGTCGGTGCCGGTGTCGTGCGCCATCACTTCGCGCGCCAGGTAGACGGCGAACAGCAGCGCGCAGATGCCGGCGACGATGGCGATGATGATTACGGTCATTGGCTGGCGTACCCCTTACTCAGGTGCGGGATTAATGAAGCCGCGGACGCCCGCGGCTAGTGGTGAATTTCACGAGGTTTACGTCGCCGAAGTCTAGCAGAGGGCATATTGGCGGGCAAGGAGCGACAGGCGCGCCCCTCACCTGGGGAAGCGAGAGAAGTCCGGCTCCCGGCGCTCCAGGAACGCGGTTTTTCCCTCGTCTGCCTCGCCGGTCTTGTAGAAGTCCGGAGCGATCTGACCGACCCAGTCGCGGTCCGGCTGCCTTAGCGGCTGAAACACCTCGCGGAAGGAGGCCTTGAGGATCTTGAGACAGGCCGGGCTCTTCTGGAGGAGCTCGGTGCACCAGCGGTCGACTTCGTCGTCGAGGCCGTCGTGCGGAACGACGGTGTTCACGAGGCCCATCTCCAGCGCCTCCTGAGCTGAGTAGCGGCGGCAGAGCATCCAGATCTCCTTCGCCTTTTTCGCGCCCACGACGTGCACGAGGTAAGAGACCCAGTGGCCCGACGCCGGGCTGCCGACGCGCGGGCCGACCTGCGAGAATACGGCTCGCTCGGAGGCGATCGTGAAGTCGCAGAAGTAGGCGAGGTGGTTGCCGCCGCCGATCGAGTAGCCGTTGACGCGGGCGATGACGGGCTTGAGGAAGTCCTCGATGCCGGCGTGCGGGTCCATCGGCACCTGCTTGCCCTCGCGCTGCACCTCCTGGAGCCAGCGCACGTCGCCGCCGGCGCAGAACGCCTTGTCGCCGGCGCCGGTGATGACCACGACGCCCACCTCCGGGTCGGCGTTGGCGTCGTCCATCGCCGCGCGCATCTCGTCCAGCGTCTCGCCGGTGAACGAGTTCATCGCGTCGGGCCGGTTGATCGTGAGCCAGGCCGCACCGCGGACGCGGTGGTGCTTCTCGTAGAGGATGTCGCTGAAGTCGGGCATGGGGCTGCTCCTAATCGCCGGCGGGTTCGATGACGAGGAGCGTGTCGCCGTCGGAGACGCGGGCGCCGGCGCTGACGTCGATCTCCTTGATGGTGCCGCTGACTGGTGCGGTGATCTCGTTCTCCATCTTCATCGCTTCGATGACGAGCAGAACGTCGCCCTCGTTCACTTCGTCGCCGGTCTTGACGTCGATGCGCACGATTCGGCCCGTCATCTGGGAGACGACGGCGCCTGTCGCGGTCGTGGACGACTTGCGCGCGATCTTCGGGCGCGGGGCAGCGGCGGCGGCGCCGGACGCTTCGACAGCGTACGTTTTGGCGTCGACGAGCAGGTCGATCACGCCGTCTTCCGGCAGCGGATCGGGGAGCTGAACGGCGAACGGTTTTTCGTTGACATAAACCGTGAGCGTCTTCTCGTGCCTCACGATCCGGATGGCGAACGACTCTCCGTTAACGGTAACGGTCTCGCCCGCCGGCTGAGCGTCGAACTCCTGGTCGCCGATCTTGATCTTCATGCTCAGCCTCTCAGCGCTCTCTGGCGCCCGGCCGTCTTCCACGGGTTGTGTGTGTGTCCGTCGACGGCCGCGCCGGGCGCGGGGGCAGCGCGCGCCCGGTCGTGCGTGAGCGCGGCGGCGATCGCAGCGGCGATCTCGTTTTCGATGCCGCCGCCGTCGTTGCGCCATTCCAGGAACTCCTGCGCCACCTGCGGGAAGAGCACGTATGAGAGCAGGTCTTCGTCCGACTTCACGAAGTCGCCGGCCTGCTTGCGCGCGGCTTTCAGCTCCGGGTCGATGTGGTCGGCCGGGCGGTCCGTGATCGGCTTTTCGTTGGGGGCGATCTTCTTACGAATCTTGGCGCTGATCGGCGCGGGCGTCTGGCCGTACTGGCCGAGCACGAGCCCGCGGGTCTCCTTCGTCACCTGTTTGTAGCGCTCGCCGAAGAGCGTGTTCATCACGGCCTGAGTGCCGACGATCTGGCTTGTCGGTGTGACGAGCGGCGGGTAGCCGGTGTCGGCGCGCACGGCCGGGATCTCGTCGAGCACGGCGCGCAGCTTGTCGGCGGCGCCCTGCTCGCGCAGCTGTGAAACGAGGTTCGAGATCATGCCGCCGGGCACCTGGTGGAGGAGCACGCCGGCGTCGAGTCTGACGTTGCCCTCGAACGCCGCGTACTTCTTGCGCACCTCGCCGAAGTAGTCCGCGAGGTGCGTCAGCCGTTCGAGGTCCAGCTTCGTGTCCTTGTCCGAGCCCTCGAACGTGGCGACGAGCGACTCCGTCGGCGGCTGCGAGGTGCCTTGCGCGAGTGTCGAGAGCGCGCAATCCATGATGTCCAGCCCGGCCTCGACCGCCTTGAGGTACGACATCTCAGCCATGCCGCTGGTGCAGTGGCAGTGCATCTGGATGGGGACTTTCACGACTTCCTTGATCGCCTTGACGATCTCGAAGGCGTCGTAGGGGTGGAGGAGGCCGGCCATGTCCTTGATGCAGATCGAATCGCAGCCCATCTCCTCCAGCTGCTTGGCCTGGTCGGCGAACATCTGGGTCGTGTGTACGGGGCTGATCGTGTAGCAGACGGTGCCCTGGGCGTGGCCGCCGGCCTTCTTCACGGCCTTGATCGCGGTCTCCAGGTTTCGCAGGTCGTTGAGCGCGTCGAAGATGCGGAAGATCTCCATGCCGTTCTTGACGGCCAGCTCGCAGAACTTCTTGACGACATCGTCGGCGTAATGCCGGTAGCCGACGACGTTCTGCCCGCGGAGGAGCATCTGCAGCGGCGTCTTCTTGAAGCGCTTCTTCAGCTCACGGAGGCGATCCCAGGGATCCTCACGCAGGAAGCGCAGCGCCGTATCGAACGTGGCGCCGCCCCAGACCTCCACGCTGTGGAAGCCCACCTCGTCCATCTCCTCGGCGATCGGCAGCATATCCTCCGTGCGCATCCGCGTGGCGAGGAGGGACTGATGCCCGTCGCGCATAGTGGTGTCGGTGATCTTTACGCCCATGCTTCCGTACCTTCCGTTGGGTCTTCGTCTTCTTCGTAATCGTACGCTTCTTCGTCCGTAGGCTCAGGCGCACGGGAGATCGCCCACACGGCGCTGCCGTCGACGGCGGTCACGGTGTTTCTGTCAAACAGAGCAATAGCTTTGGCGTTGATTTCACCAATCTTGGTTGGAGCGCCGGGTCGCAACGTAGCGATAATGGGTTGGCGGACGCGAACAATCAGCGTTCGGGACAGGTATTCGTCGAATTTGAGTTGGATGAGGCTACGATTGCTGCCGCCGGGCACAGTCAAGCTACGCTGTCGCTAACCTTCAGCGTGATTTCCATTGGGGGAGGAGTCGCTGGTACTCCGTACACCGACGGCCTAGACCTGCGCTATTTGGGAAAGTCGGCCGGCAACCGAACCGTCTCGCAGTTATGGAATGCGGTTGGCCCGTTCCAGGCAGATATCCTTTCGACAAGCGGGCCGACTGGCAGTCACACCGTCGCAATTACAGACCCCCTAATTCTTTCCGACATTGCGGATGCCGCCCCGCAGGAGTACGTTGGCTTTGCATTTCTCAATTCTGTGGGAACGCGGCCCCCCGCCACTCCAATCACGCCGGTTGGTAACAGCATTGCGGAAACGTATGCATTCCAGATGAGCCGCGATCTTGCCGAGTATTCGCTGAATACGGCAGTCCCCGAACCCACCACCCTCACCCTGCTATGGCTGTACGGTGCGGTGGAGGCGTGTGCGGCGCAGGTAA